>NZ_JBQWSN020000002.1:0-265721 GCF_052598215.2 Thauera sp. ZXT1-4
TCTGCGTGGTCATCAACTGGTGGTTCTACCTGCGCAAGGACGCGTATATCAAGAACCCCTGATTCATTCTTCGATTCACGATTTCCGTTTTTCACTTACGGGTTTTACCGATCGCGCTTGACGAACGAAGCGACGACTTGAGAGGAGCAAACCATGAGTCATTTTCTCGATCGCCTGAGGTTTTTCGACAAGGTCAAGGACACCTTCTCGAATGGGCATGGCATCGTCACCAATGAAGACCGCAACTGGGAGGATGCCTACCGCAACCGCTGGCGCCACGACAAGGTGGTGCGCTCCACCCATGGTGTGAACTGCACCGGCGGCTGTTCGTGGAAGATCTTCGTCAAGAACGGCCTGGTTTCGTTCGAGATGCAGCAGACCGACTATCCGCGCACCCGCGAGGATCTGCCTAACCACGAGCCGCGCGGCTGCCAGCGTGGCGCCTCGTTCTCGTGGTACCTGTACTCGCCGCACCGCATCAAGTACCCGATGATCCGCGGTCGCCTGCTCGAGTTGTACCGTGCAGAGCGCAAGGCGGGTCGTGACCCGGTCGAGGCCTGGGAGGCGATCCAGAAGGATCCCGCCAAGCGCGACCGCTACGTCCACGTGCGTGGCCTGGGCGGCTTCGTGCGCACCAACTGGGACGAGGTCACCGAGATCGTGGCGGCAGCCAACGTCTACACCATCAAGAAGTGGGGTCCGGACCGCATCTATGGTTTCTCGCCGATTCCCGCGATGTCGATGATCTCGTACGCCGCCGGCGCGCGTTACCTGTCGCTGATCGGCGCCGCTTGCGGCTCGTTCTACGACTGGTACTGTGACCTGCCTGCAGCCTCGCCGCAGACCTGGGGCGAGCAGACCGACGTGCCCGAGGCCGCCGACTGGTACAACTCGACCTACCTGATCATCACCGGCGCCAACCTGCCGATGACCCGTACCCCTGACGCGCACTTCGCCACCGAAGTGCGCTACAAGGGCGCCAAGATCGTCTCGATGGCGCCGGACTACGCGGAATACGTCAAGTTTGCCGACCTGTGGATGCCGGTCAAGCAGGGCACCGACGCCGCAGCCTTCCTCGCCATGGGGCATGTCGCACTGAAGGAGTTCCTGGTCGAGAAGCAGGACCCGTACTTCACCGAATACGCGCGCAAGTACACCGACCTGCCGATGCAGGTGGTGCTGCGCAAGCACGGCGAAGGCTATGTTTCGGACCGCAACCTGCGTGCCTCCGACTTCGACAACAACCTCGGCGAGTCGAACAACCCCGAGTGGAAGACCATCGTCTTCGACAAGAAGGGCGGCCGCTTCATTGCGCCGAACGGTTCGATCGGCTTCCGCTGGGGTGAAGAAGGCAAGTGGAACCTGCTGGAGAAGGCCGGTGCAGACCAGGCCGAGACCGAGGCCGAGCTCACCTGCATCGACAGCCGTGACGATGTCGTTTCCGTGGGCTTCCCGCACTTCGTGCCGGGCGAGAACGAGCTGCTGTACCGCAACGTACCCGTGCGTCGCCTGACGCTTGCAAGCGGCGAGGAAGTGTTCGTCACCTCCGTGTTCGATATGCAGGTCGCGCAGTACGGCATCGATCGCGGTCTGGGCGGTGGCAACGTGGCCTCGTCCTACGACGACGCCTCGGTGGCGTACACCCCGGCCTGGGCTGCCAAGCAGACCGGCGTCAAGGCGGCCGATCTGGAGCGTACCGGTCGCGAGTTCGCCGACAACGCCTCCAAGACCAAGGGCCGCTCCATGGTCATCATGGGTGCCGCGATCAACCACTGGTACCACAACGACCTCGCCTACCGCTCGATCATGAACCTGCTGCACATGTGCGGCTGCGTGGGTCAGACCGGTGGTGGCTGGGCGCACTACGTGGGGCAGGAGAAGCTGCGTCCGCAGGCCGGCTGGGCGCCGATCGCGTTCGCGCTCGACTGGCAGCGTCCGCCGCGCCACATGAACTCGACCTCGTACTGGTACTTCCACACCGACCAGTGGCGCTACGAGACGATCGATGCCGACGCCTTGCTGTCGCCCGCCGGTCCTTGCCGCAACAAGGGCCTGGCGCTCGCCGACTACAACGTCAAAGCGGTGCGCATGGGCTGGCTGCCGTCGGCGCCGCACTTCAACCGCAACCCGATCGAGCTCGCCGCCGAAGCCGCCAAGGCGGGTGCCAGCGACGAGGCGAGCGTGTCGAAGTACGTGGTCGACCAGCTCAAGTCGGGTGCGCTCGACGTGTCCTTCGCCGATCCGGACGCCGAGGAGAACTGGCCGCGCAACCTGATCGTGTGGCGCGCCAACCTGATCGGTTCCTCGGCCAAGGGCCACGAGTACTTCCTCAAGCACCTGCTGGGCGCGCAGAACGGAGTGATGCAGGAAGGCGGCGCGGGTAACAACTGCAAGGAAGTGAAGTGGCACGAGCACGGCCCGACCGGCAAGCTCGACCTGATGGTGGACATCAACTTCCGTCTCAACTCGACCGGCGCCTACTCGGACATCATCCTGCCGACCGCGACCTGGTACGAGAAGAACGACCTCAACACCACCGACATGCACCCGTTCATCCACCCGCTGGGTGAGGCGGTGACCCCGGGCTGGGAGTCGAAGTCCGACTGGCAGATCTTCCGCACGCTGGCCAAGACCTTCAGCGCCCTGGGCGCCAAGCACCTCGGTACCCTGAAGGACGTTGTGGCGCTGCCGATGCAGCACGACTCGCCGATGGAACTGGCAACCCCGATGGGTGTGGGCAAGGACTGGAAGTACGGCGAGTGCGAGCCCATCCCGGGCAAGACCATGCCGATGCTCAAGCTTGTCGAGCGTGACTACGCGCAGATCTACAACAAGTACATCGCGCTCGGCCCGCTGATGGTCAAGCTGGGTAACAACGTCAAAGGCCTCGACTGGGATACCACCCAGGAATACGAAGAGCTCAAGAAGTGCAACTACCCGGTGCAGGTCGAGGGTGTCTCGAAGGGCATGCCTTCGCTCGAGGAAGACATCTACGTCTGTGACTCGGTCATGCGCATGGCGCCCGAGACCAACGGCGAAGTGGCGCACAAGTCGTGGAGCGCGCTGTCGAAGAAGACCGGCATCGACCACCACCACCTGTACGCCGGCCGTCACGAGGACAAGATCACCTTCCGCGACATCGTCGCCCAGCCGCGCAAGATCATCACTGCGCCGACCTGGTCGGGCATCGAGTCGGAGACCGTGTCCTACACCGCGGGCTACACCAACATCCACGAGCACATCCCGTTCCGCACCCTGACCGGCCGTGCGCATTTCTACCAGGATCACGAGTGGTTCCTCGACTTCGGCGAAGGCTTCTGCGCCTACAAGCCGCCGGTCGACCTGAAGGCGCACGAGAACGTGCCCGACAGCGTGCGTCGCAAGCCGCACCTGACGCTGTCGTGGATCACCCCGCACTCCAAGTGGGGCATCCACTCCAGCTACCAGGACAACCTGCGCATGCTGAACCTGTTCCGTGGCGGCCCGTACGTCTGGCTGTCGGAGGAAGAGGCTGCCAGCATCGGCATCAAGGACAACGACTGGGTCGAGGCGATCAACGCCAACGGCGCGACCGTTGCCCGTGCGGTGGTCTCGCAGCGCATCCCGCGCGGCATGGCGATCATGTACCACGCGCAGGAAAAGAACGTGAACGTGCCCGGCTCGAACACCACCGGTAAGCGTGGCGGCATCCTGAACTCGGTCACCCGCGTCATCGTCAAGCCCACCAACATGGTCGGCGGCTATGCGCAACTGGCCTACAGCTTCAACTACTACGGCACCGTCGGTTGCCAGCGTGACGAGGTTGTGGTGATCCACAAGATCGAGGACCAGGACATCGACTGGCTGGAGCGCCCGCTCACGCCCGAACGCGAAGCCCAGCGCAACCCCGTGGGCATCGGCAAGAAGTAAGCGCCGACTCGAGACCAGAGATTCAGGAGATACACATGAAAATCCGCGCGCAATTCGCGATGGTGTTCAACCTCGACAAGTGCATCGGTTGCCATACCTGCTCGGTGACCTGCAAGAACGTGTGGACCAACCGCAAGGGCGTCGAGTACGCATGGTTCAACAACGTCGAGTCCAAGCCCGGAATCGGTTACCCGAAGGAATGGGAGAACCAGGAGAAGTGGAAGGGCGGCTGGACCAAGCTCAATGGCAAGCTCGAGCTCAAGGCCGGCGGTCGCCTGAAGAAGATCGTGCAGATCTTCTCCAACCCGAACCTGCCCGAGATCGACGACTACTACGAGCCCTTCACCTACGACTACGCCCGTCTGCAGAACGCGCCGCTGTCCGAAGCCGCGCCGACTGCGCGTCCGGTTTCGCAGATCACCGGCGAGAAGATGGACAAGATCACCTGGGGCCCGAACTGGGAAGACGACCTCGCCGGCGAGTTCGCCTCCCGTGCTCGTGACAAGAACTTCTCCAACATGGAGAAGGAAATGTACAAGCAGTTCGAGAACACCTTCCACATGTACCTGCCGCGTATCTGCAACCACTGCATCAACCCGGCATGTGTGGCGTCCTGCCCGTCCGGCGCGCTGTACAAGCGCGAGGAAGACGGCATCGTGCTTGCCGACCAGGACCGCTGCCGCGGCTGGCGGATGTGCATCTCGGGCTGCCCGTACAAGAAGGTGTTCTTCAACTGGGAGTCGTCCAAGGCCGAGAAGTGCGTCGGCTGCTACCCGCGCGTCGAGAACGGCCTGCCGACCGTCTGTTCCGAGTCCTGCGTGGGCCGCATCCGCTACAACGGCATCATCCTGTACGACGCCGACAAGATCCTGGACGCCGCCAGCACCGACAACGAGCAAGACCTGTACAAGGCCCACCTCGACATGTTCGTCGATCCGTTCGATCCGGCCGTGATCGCCCAGGCCAAGAAGGACGGCATCACCGACGACTGGATCCTTGCCGCGCAGAAGTCGCCGATCTACAAGATGGCGGTGCAGTGGAAGATCGCCTTCCCGCTGCACCCCGAGTACCGCACGCTGCCGATGATCTGGTACGTGCCGCCGCTCTCGCCGGTGCAGTCGCAGATCGACCAGAAGGCGCTGCCGACCGAGGCCGACGGCGTGATCCCGAAGGCTTCTGCCATGCGCCTGCCGGTCAAGTACCTCGCCAACCTGATGACCGCAGGCAAGGAGCAGCCGATCATCGACGCGCTCAACCGCATGATTGCGATGCGCTCGTATCAGCGTTCGGTGCACGTCGAGGGCACGCCGGATACGCGTGGTCTCGAGGCCGTCGGCATGACCGAGGACATGGCCAAGGAGATGTATCGCTACCTGGCGATCGCGAACTACGAAGACCGCTTCGTGATTCCGACCTCAAAGGAAGAGATGCGCCTCGAGGACTACCACGGCTTCCAGGGCCAGGCCGGCTTCAGCTTCGGCAGCGCCTCGTCGGTCGGTATTTCGCCGAACTCGCTGTTCCCCGAACGCCGCAGGGAGTCGATGGAGCCGCGCACGCCGGCACCGCACGCCGACGAGATGCACGACGTCACCGGCGAGCGTTACTGAGGAGACAGGAATCATGCAGACCTACAAGCTGCTTGCCGTGCTGCTCGACTATCCGGGCGGTGAGATCGTCGGCGACTTGCGCGCCGCGGTCTCCGGGCAGGGCGGTGCGCTGGGTCTGGTCCGCTCGGTGGACACCGATGAGGTGTTCACCGGGTCCGAACATGCCAGCATCGCCGGTTTCATTGACTGGATGCTGGCGCAGGACCAGACCGAGCTCGAGGGGCGTTACGTCAAGACCTTCGACCTCACCCCGGAGCACAGCCTTCACCTGACGCACCACGTTTTCGGTGACGACAAGAACCGTGGCCCCGCGCTGATCGACCTGTCGGAGTTCTACAAGTCCTATGGACTGCAGCACGACGAACACGAGATCCCGGACTACCTGCCGATGATGCTGGAGTTCGTGTCGCAACTCGAGGAGACCGAGGCGCGCGTGTTCCTGACTGACGCGGTGAAGGTATTCAACGTGCTCGCGACCAACCTGGAAAAGGCGGAGAGCCCCTATGCAGTGCTCGTCCGCGTGATCGAAAACCACAGCTCGCTGGCCCGCCAGGCCGCCTGAGGAGAAGAAGATGTCTCTGTGCAATCTGCTATTCGGGGTCTACCCGTACATCGCGCTGACCGTGTTCGTGATCGGTAGCTGGATCCGCTACGATAACGAGCAGTACACCTGGAAAACCGACTCGTCGCAGTTGCTCTCCAAGCAGGGGATGATGCTCGCGAGCAATCTGTTCCACGTCGGCATCATCATGCTGTTCCTGGGCCACTTCGCTGGCCTGGTACTGCCGCATGGATTGTGGCTGGCGCTCGGGATCTCCGACCTTGCGCACCAGTGGATTGCGCTCACCGCGGGTGCGATCTTCGGCATCACCTGCCTGATCGGCGGCGCCATGCTGTGGTATCGCCGCATGTACAATCCGCGCGTTCGCATCAACAGCCGTCGTGCCGACGTGTTCATCATCACCTGGTTGATGATCACGCTGATCCTGGGCCTGCTGACCGTGCCGTTCTCGATCGGCCACGCCAACAAGGGTGACCCTGCAGTGATGCTGGCCCTGGCCGAGTGGGTGAAGAGCATCCTTCTGCTGAACCCGCAGCCGCAGCTGATGGAGCAGGTCGACCCGATCTTCCGTCTCCACATCTTCTTCGGCCTGACGGTGTTCCTGGTGTTCCCCTTCACCCGCCTGGTGCACATCCTGACCGCGCCGTTCAACTACCTGACGCGCGCCTACCAGATCGTTCGCACCAAGCGCGCCTGAGGCTGGCGACAGGAGGCAAGGCACACGGCCGCAAGGCCGGATGCCTTGCCTTTTTCGCTTCTTGCCCCTAGCGTGCGCCCATGCACGAGAAGAGTCTCCTTCAAACCATGCTCGGCCGTAACGCGGGGCTTTCGACCAAGATCACCGCCATCCTGCTCGCGTTCTTCCTGGCAGCGCTGGCGGCGATCACCCTGACCCTGTTCATCTCCTGGCACCTCGAGGGGGCGGCGGCGGCGATCAACGATGCCGGCAGCCTGCGCATGCGGGTGTACCGGTTCGCCCACTTCGTCGCCCGGGCAGGAAGCGGGGCCACGCCCGACGCACAGTTTGCGGCCGATCTGCACGCACGCATCGACGAGTTCGAGCGCGTCCTGAATGGACTGCGCACCGGCGACCCGACGCGTCCGCTGTTCGTGCCGAAGCGAGACGATATCCCTGCCGCCCTGGAGGACATGACCTCCCAGTGGCATGACCAGGTTCGCCCCTTGCTCGCGCGCATCGGCGCCGCACCGACGCCTGGCGCACGGAGCGCGCTGGCTGCCGAGTTCGATGAGTTGGCGCCGCAGTTCGTCTCCATCATCAATGAGCTGGTGTTGCGCATGGAGCACAACTACGCGCGCAACACCAACATCCTGCGCTCTTCGCAGGTCGCGCTGATCGCGCTCGCGGTGATCGGCACCATTCTGCTGCTTCGCTTCTTCTTCGTCACTGTGATCCGCCCGCTGCATGATCTCCACGAGGGCGTTCAGAGCATGAGCGAGGAGGACTTCGATGCGCGTGTTCCCGTGCTCTCGAATGACGAGTTCGGTGAGCTTTCTGATGGCTTCAACCGCATGGCGGCGCATTTGCAGCATGTATACGACACGCTCGAGGAGCGCGTCGCTTCCAAGACGCGGAGCCTCGAGCAGAAAAACCGCGAGCTGGAGATCCTCTACGACGTGGTTGCGTTCCTGCGTGAACCGGCCGATGTCGATACCCTGTGCAAGGGTTTTCTCGAGCGCGTGCAGAAGGCGATGGGCGCGGTGGCGAGTTCGGCGCGGCTGCTCGATCTTGATTCGCGCAACCTGTGCATGATCGTACATGACGGCCTGGGCGAAGAATTCCTCGATCGCGAGGAGGTGCTCGCCTGTGGCGAATGTGTTTGTGGCGAGGCTGCACAAAGCGGCGGACGCTCGCTGACCCTCGACGTGCTGGCGGCCAATCTGGATGTCACCCGGGACGCCTGTGCGCGTGCCGGCTTCCGCACCGTCTCGGCAACCTCGATCACGGCCAACAAGCGCTCGCTGGGCGTCTTCAACCTTTTCTACGGCCATTCGCAACCGATCAGTGATACGGATCGCCAGCTTCTCGAGACACTTGGGCAGCAACTCGGCACGGCCATCGAGAACCAGCGCCTGCATGCGCGTGAGCGCGAGCTGGCGGTGTCCGAAGAGCGCAACCTGCTGGCGCGCGAGCTGCACGATTCGATCGCCCAGGGCTTGGCATTCCTCAACTTGCAGGTGCAGATGCTGGAACGCGCCCTCGCGGAACATCGCGAGAAGGACGTTGCCGCGACGGTGGAAATGCTCCGTCGCGGTATCCAGGAGAGCTATGAGGATGTGCGCGAACTGCTCGTGCACTTCCGCACCCGGGTGGAGATGCAGGACCTCGATGCGGCGATTGCATCCGCACTGCGCCGCCTGGCCGAGCAGACCGGCGTGGCGACAGATCTGGATGTACAGGGCGATGGTGCGCCGCTTGACCCGGAAGCCGAGACGCAGGTGCTCTACATCGTCCAGGAGGCGCTCTCCAACGTGCGCAAGCATGCGGGCGCAAAAGCGGTTTCGGTAGGCCTGCGGCGCGGGCGCGACGGGCTGGCGGTGACCGTCCGTGATGACGGGGTCGGCTTCGTCGAGGATGACGAGAGTCTCGACACCGAGGCGCACATCGGCCTGCACATCATGCGTGAACGCGCACTGCGCATCGGCGGACAGTTTGCGGTTCGCTCCTCGCCCGGGCGCGGCACCGAGATACGCCTTCAACTGCCCAGATCGAACAAGGTGGAAGCCTGATGACCGAATCCGTGATACGCGTCCTGCTCGTGGATGACCACACGCTCTTTCGCAGTGGTATCCGCTCGCTGCTGCAGAGCTACCCCTGCTTCGACGTCGTCGGCGAGGCTGGCGACGGGCGGGAGGGCATCCGCCTCGCCGGACAGCTGAAACCCGATGTCGTGCTGCTCGACAACAACATGCCCGGACTCTCCGGTCGCGAGGCGGCGCGCCTGCTGCTCGAGGAGGTGCCAGACACGCGGGTGCTGATGCTGACGGTGTCCGAAGACTCGGACGACCTGATCGAGACCTTGCGTGCCGGTGCCTGCGGCTACCTACTGAAGAACATCCAGGCTGAGACCCTGGTTTCTGCGATCAAGACCGCGGCCCAGGGCGAATCAGTCGTGTCGCCACAGATGATGGGCAAGCTGCTCAATGGCGTGCGCGCTGAATCCGGCCGCTCGGTGCCCGAGCCAGCCCGCAGCTCCCCGCTGCGGACGACGGGTGAGCCGCGCAGCGCGCCCGAGGGGGGGGAACTGGACCGGCTTTCTCCGCGCGAGCGGGAAATCCTGCAACTCATCGCGCGCGGACAGAGCAACAAGGAGATCGCACGCGCGCTGGACCTGGCCGAGAGCACGGTCAAGATTCATGTGCAGAACATGTTGCGCAAGCTCAACCTGAGCAGCCGCGTTCAGGCCGCCGTGTATGCGGTGGAGAACGGGCTGGAGTCTGCGCCCGACGCTTGAGCCGTGCCGGGCCGGCGCGTGCGAGGGCCCTCGATCAAAGAAGATGCCTGGCCGCCGGCGCAGCGCAGTGGTCCGCAATGAAGGCGTCCGCGCAATGAAGGCATCGGCCCGGTGCAGCCTTCAGTTCAGTGCAGCCTTCCGAACACGCCGCCCAGCAGTTCCTGCAGGGAGCGGAGCTCGTCGCGGTGACGTGCAGCGATGCGGGCCACCAGCGCTTCCCCGGCGGCGGTCAGGTGTACCTCGACTGCGCGGCGGTCGTCGCGTCCGGGGCGTCGCTCCACCAGGCCGAGCTTTTCGCAGCGCGAAACAAGGGAGACGGCCCCGTGCTGGTGCGCTTGAAGGCGCTCCGCGAGCTCGCCCACGTTTGCCCACTCTCGTCCGGGGAAGCCCTTGATCTGCAGCAGCAACAGGTATTGTAGGTTGGTGATGCCGTGGCGTCGCGTGAGCACTTCGGAGAAGCGGAGGAAGCGTCTCAACTGATAGCGGAAATCGGCCAGGGCCTCGAATTCGGACTTGTCTAGTGGCGTGCTCATGATGCCGCGATTCTATCGCCAACCGAGCATGGTTCGGTATCCGCCGCAGTGGATTCTGTGCACAAGATTGCCCTTGCAATCTGCCGGATCACGATTAATATCAAAGTGTGATGCATTGGCGGGCGTGGCGGGCAATCCTGTCCACCAGAGACCTGCCTTGATCCGGCAGAGGAGGAAAGATCATGGAAGTGATGCAGTTTCCCCGCATGGTGATCTCCAGTCGGGAGGGCTGGGACCTGGTGGCGCGCCTGCGCCCGTCGATGGATGTGATGTTCCTTCGCGTCGTGTTGCCGTTGTCCCTGCTGCCGCCGCTGATGATTCTGGTCGCCTCGGGCGGTATGGCGGCCGAGATGTTCCCCGGCGTGACGTTTGGCAATGGCCTGATTGCCGCGGTGATCTTCTTCGTGGCGGAGCACTTCAGCGTTCCGATCATGGCGAATTCGATCCGCCTGGCGTCCATGGCCAAGGAGGGCAGCAATAACCTGCACGACGCGTATGCGGTTGCCGCCATCGCGCCGATTCCGCTGTGGCTGTCGTCACTCGCCGTGCTGTTCGGGAGCGTCTGGTTCATGGGCATCATCGGCCTGCTCTCGCTGGGCGCGTCGGCGATGCTGGTGCGCCATGGCGTCGATCGCCTGCTGGGCGTTCACGAGCCGGTCTACGCGAGTGAGGTGGCGGTGCAGGTGATGAGCTTCGGGGCGCTCGTCTGGCTCGCACTCCTCGGCGTGGCAGCTGGAGCGCTGATTCTGCTCTGAGGGGTTCTCAGGATGGGGGCGCTCAGGCTTTCACGCGCATCAGGCGCTGCTTCTCGCGCTCCCAGTCCCTTTTCTTCTCATCCTCACGCTTGTCGTGCAGCTTCTTGCCCTTGGCGAGCCCGATCTCGATCTTGATGAGGCCTTTCTTGTAGTGCATGTCGATCGGCACCAACGTGTAGCCTGCGCGCTCGACCTTGCCGATCAGGCGCGCGATTTCCTTCTTGTGCAGCAACAGCTTGCGCGTGCGCGTGGGGTCGTGGTGCACGTGACTCGAGGCGGTGGTGAGCGGTGCGATGTGCATGCCGAAAAGAAAGATTTCCTCGCCGCGGATGACCACGTAGGATTCCTTGATGTTGGCGCGCCCGGCGCGGATGGCCTTCACCTCCCAGCCCTCGAGGACCATGCCGGCCTCGTGCTTTTCCTCGATGAAGTATTCGTGAAAGGCCTTGCGATTTTCGATGATGCTCATGGTGGTGCTGTCCCGGAGGGCGGCGCAGCGCGGAAAACCGAGTTGCGCATGCGGTAGAATTGCGCATTTTAACAGTTCGGTCGCGTGCCCGTTCCGGTCACGGTGCCGATTCACCGCTCGCCCATGGCCGAAGTCAACAAGCTCGTACTGATCGAATTCACCCCGGCGCAGATGTTCGAACTCGTGGACCGGTGCGAGGACTACCAGCACTTCCTTCCCTGGTGCGGCGGCGCAGTGGTCCATGCGCGTACCGACACGGTTACGGCGGCAACGCTCTACATCAACTATCACGGCATCAAGGCGCATTTCAGCACCGAGAACGAAAAACGATATCCGGTCGAGATGAAGCTGCGCCTGACCGATGGTCCCTTCACCCATCTCGACGGCCACTGGCAGTTCACTGCGCTTGGCGACACTGCGTGCAAGGTGGAATTCCAGCTGCGTTACCAGTTTGCGAGCAAGCTGTTGGAAAAGGTGCTGGGGCCTGTGTTCAATCACATCGCCAATACCTTCGTCGATTCCTTCGTCAAGCGTGCGGGCGAGATCTACAAACCGGCTGGCTCGGCAGGAGTTCGATGATGGGCGAGATGATCCATGTGGAAGTGGTGTATGCCTTGCCCGAACGGGCAGAGCTCGTGCCGCTGAGCCTGGCGGAGGGTGCGACCGCTGGGGATGCGGTGCAGGCGTCGGGTCTGCTCGAGAAGTACCCGGAAATCGATCTCGCCCGTAACAACAAGCTGGGGATTTTCGCCAAGCTGGTGAAGCCCGATACCGCGCTGCGCGACCGTGACCGTGTGGAGATCTACCGGCCGCTCATCGCCGACCCGAAGGCCGTGCGCAAGAAGCGCGCCGACGAAGGCAAGGTGATGAAGAAAGGGGGCGGGTCCGCCGACGAGGAGGCTTGAGCCGCCCAGCGCGCGAGTGGGGGCGCGCACTCTTTGGCTCGCTCGTTCTGGCTCAAGGCCTGGCGTTCTGGTTCAAGGCCTGGGTTAGTTACAGTGTTCGGAGATCTGCTGCTGCAGGCGCTGCGCTTCTGCGTTGCGCGCAGCATCGTCCAGGTATTCGCGCTCGCCCGTTGCATTGAAGCGGCTGACACGCTGCCCCGACTGCAGGGCCGTGAGTTGGTTGCGTGCCTGTTCGCAGAAGCGGGCGCGCTCGGCATCGCGCGCTGCAGCTTCTTCCGCTTTCGCCGCTGCCTCTGCCTCGGCCGCGCGCCGTTCGCGGAAGGCCTGCTCGCGTTCAGCGAGCGTCGGCGGCCCCTTCGGCGCCCCGGCTGTTTCGCTCGCGCCATCGGCGGCGGGGCTATCTGCCGCTGTCGCGGCAGCAGGACGCGGAGCGCGTGTCCCCTGTACGACACTGACTTCGCCGGTGAGCGGCGGGGTGTCGGAATAGTGCACGCGCCCGTCCTTGTCCTTCCAACTGTAGATCTGCGCAGCGGCAGGCAGGGAGAGGAGCAGGGCGACGAGCAACAGGGGGCGACGAATCATCGAGAAAATCTCCGGAGGGCGCTGCTTACACCACGCTCTGACGCTCTGTATAATACGGATTTGGTCGAAAGGAAAAAAGCCATGCGAGTGATTCAGAAGGCGCTGACCTTCGATGACGTCCTTCTCGTTCCAGCCCACTCCACGGTTCTTCCGCGCGATGTGAGCCTGCAAAGCCAGGTCACTCGCCGCATCCGTCTCAATATCCCGCTCGTTTCGGCCGCGATGGACACGGTGACCGAAAGCCGCCTCGCGATCGCGCTGGCGCAGGAAGGTGGCATCGGCGTCGTGCACAAGAACCTCAGCCCGGCGGAGCAGGCTGCCGAGGTGCACAAGGTCAAGCGCCACGAATCGGGCATCCTCAAGGACCCGATCACCATCCCGCCGACGATGACGGTGCGCGAAGTGATCGCGCTCCAGCGTCAGCACCGCTTCTCTGGCGTGCCGGTGGTGCAGGGCCGCAAGGTCGTGGGGATCGTGACCAACCGCGACACCCGCTTCGAGACCAAGCTCGATGCGCTGGTCTCGGAGATCATGACGCCGCAGGAGCGGCTGGTTACCGTGCGTGAAGGCGCCAGCCTCGATGAGGCGCGTGAGCTGCTGCGCGTGCATCGCCTCGAGCGCGTGCTGGTGCTCAACGATGCCGGCGAGCTGTGCGGGCTGATCACCGTGAAGGACATGATGAAGTCCACCGAGCACCCCAGCGCCGCCAAGGATGAGCAGGGGCGGCTGCGCGTGGCGGCGGCGATCGGCGTGGGGGCTGGCACCGAGGAGCGTGCCGAGCTGCTCGCGGAGGCCGGCGTGGACATGATCGTGGTCGATACTGCCCATGGTCACTCCCAAGGCGTGCTCGACCGCGTGAACTGGGTCAAGAAACGCTTCCCTCAGATCGAGGTGGTGGGGGGCAATATCGCCACCGCCGATGCCGCGCGCGCGCTGGTCGATGCCGGCGCCGATGGTGTCAAGGTGGGTATCGGCCCGGGGTCGATCTGCACCACGCGCATCGTTGCGGGTGTGGGCGTGCCGCAGATCACGGCCATCGACAACGTTGCCAACGCGCTTGCCGGATCCGGCGTGCCGATGATCGCCGACGGCGGCATCCGCTTTTCCGGCGATATCGCAAAGGCGATCGCTGCGGGCGCCAACGTGGTGATGCTCGGTGGCCTGTTCGCCGGCACCGAGGAAGCGCCGGGTGAAACCGTCCTGTATCAAGGTCGCACCTACAAGGCATATCGCGGCATGGGCTCGCTGGGTGCGATGGAGAAGGGCGCCGCCGACCGTTATTTCCAGGACGAGAACACCGGCAACATCGACAAGCTCGTCCCCGAGGGCATCGAGGGCCGTGTGCCCTACAAGGGGCCGGTCGGAGTCGTGATTCACCAGCTCGTCGGTGGCCTGAGGGCTTCCATGGGGTATCTCGGCTGCCCGGACATTCCGGCCGTCCATGAGCGGGCGCAGTTCGTGCAGATCAGCTCGGCAGGCATGCGTGAGTCGCATGTCCATGACGTGCAGATCACCAAGGAAGCGCCCAACTACCAGATCAGCTGATCGGGCTGGTTCGTATTACCGGGCGGCTGCGAAGCCGCCTTTCCTTTTTCAAGACGCTAGAGACGTTCGCGCCCATGGCTCACCAGAAGATCCTCATTCTCGATTTCGGCTCCCAGGTTTCGCAGCTCATCGCACGTCGCGTGCGCGAGCAGCAGGTGTATTGCGAGCTGCATCCCTTCGACGTGTCCGACGAATTCGTGCGCAGTTTCGGTGCTCAGGGCGTGATCCTGTCGGGCGGTCCGAACTCGGTGTACGAAGCGGAGGAGTGGCGTGCGCCGCAGGCGGTGTTCGAGCTAGGTGTGCCGGTGCTGGGCATCTGTTACGGCATGCAGACCATGGCCAGCCAACTCGGCGGCAAGGTCGAGAGCTCGGCCAAGCGCGAGTTCGGCTATGCGGAGATGCGTGCGCATGGGCACTCGAAGCTGTTCGAAGGCATCCAGGATCGGACCAACGCCGAGGGTCATGGCCTGCTCGACGTGTGGATGAGCCATGGCGACAAGGTCACGGGACTGCCGCCGGGCTTCAAGATCATCGGCAGCAACGAGGCGACGCCGATCGCGGCCATGGCCGACGAGGTGCGTGGGTTCTACGGCGTGCAGTTTCACCCCGAGGTCACGCACACGATCAAAGGCAAGGAGATGATCGGGCGCTTCGTGCACGACATCTGCGGTTGCGGCCACGACTGGAACATGCCCGACTACATCGCCGAGGCGGTGCAGAGGATCCGCGAGCAGGTCGGTGACGAGGAGGTCATCCTTGGTCTGTCGGGCGGCGTCGACTCCTCGGTAGCGGCGGCGCTGATCCATCGCGCAATCGGGGACCAGCTCACCTGCGTGTTCGTCGACCACGGTCTGCTGCGTCTCAACGAAGGCAAGCTGGTGATGGAGATGTTTGCCGGCCGACTGCACGCCAAGGTCGTGCATGTGGATGCCACCGAACAGTTCATGGGCCACCTCAAGGGGGTCACCGACCCCGAGCAGAAGCGCAAGATCATCGGCCGCGAATTCGTCGAGGTTTTCCAGGCCGAGGCGAAGAAGCTCCCGAACGCCAGGTGGTTGGCGCAGGGCACCATTTACCCCGACGTGATCGAGTCGGGTGGCGCAAAGAGCAAGAAGGCGCACACCATCAAGAGCCACCACAATGTCGGTGGTCTGCCCGAAACCCTGGGCCTGAAGCTGCTCGAACCACTGCGCGACCTGTTCAAGGACGAGGTGCGCGAGCTCGGTGTGGCGCTCGGTCTGCCACACGACATGGTCTATCGCCACCCCTTCCCCGGGCCTGGCCTGGGGGTGCGCATTCTCGGCGAGGTCAAGCACGAATACGCCGATCTGCTGCGCCAGGCCGACGCGATCTTCATCGACGAGTTGCGTGCCGCCGACTGGTACGACAAGACCAGCCAGGCCTTCGCCGTCTTCCTGCCGGTGAAGAGCGTTGGCGTGATGGGTGACGGCCGCACCTACGAGTACGTTGTCGCGCTGCGTGCGGTGCAAACGCAGGACTTCATGACCGCACACTGGGCGGAACTTCCGCACAGCCTGCTCGGCAAGGTCAGCAACCGCATCATCAACGAGGTGCGCGGCATCAACCGTGTGGTGTACGACATCTCGGGCAAGCCGCCTGCGACCATCGAGTGGGAATGATTCCGCGTCTGGCACAGCCAGGCACCTGATGGCATGAAATGCCGCTAAGCCCGCGTAATTGCGGGCTTTTTTTTGTTTGTGTTTGGCACGATCTGGCAACGGGAGGAAGCGCCAAGCACCGTTTGAGCATGGCATTAAAGCTGGTATTATGGTTTGGCGATGCCATGATTGATGCCGATACCATGCTGCGTTCTTTTGTGTGTTCATGGTATTAATATTCTATAAGTTACTGTTTCGTAAGAAAAAATACGATAAATTCGAGATTTTTTCAGCATGGTATCGGAGACGAAGAAGGACAAGGTACATGCTGACCGATACCAAGCTGCGCAATCTCAAGCCCAGGGACAAACTCTACAAAGTGAATGACCGGGAAGGTCTCTATGTGGCAGTGACTCCAGCCGGCTCCATCTCGTTCCGTTACAACTACTCAATCAACGGTCGGCAGGAGACCATCACCTTTGGGCGTTATGGTGTCGGTGGCATCACCCTGGCCGAAGCCCGCGAGCTGTTGGGTGACGCCAAGAAGATGGTTGCGGCGGGCAAGTCGCCGGCCAAGGAGAAAGCCCGAGACAAGGCGCGGGTGAAAGATGCAGAGACGTTCGGTGCCTGGGCGGAGAAGTGGCTGCGTGGCTACCAGATGGCCGACTCCACCCGCGATATGCGCCGCTCGGTTTATGAGCGTGAGCTGAAGCCGAAATTCAGCAATCAGAAGCTGGTGGAGATCACCCACGAAGACTTGCGGGCGCTGGCTGATGCCATTGTTGAGCGAGGCGCACCGGCCACCGCCGTTCATGTGCGTGAAATCGTGTTGCAGGTATTTCGCTGGGCCATCGAGCGTGGGCAGAAGGTCGAAAACCCGGCAGAACTGGTGCGCCCAACAAGCATCGCTCGATTCGAGCCACGTGACCGAGCGTTGACGCCAGAAGAAATTGGGCTGATGTACCAGTACATGGAGCGAGTGGGCACAAGCCCAACAAACCGTGCGGCGGCCAAGCTGTTATTGCTGACGATGGTGCGCAAGAGCGAGCTGACCAATGCGACCTGGAGCGAGATCAATTTCAGCGAAGCGTTGTGGACGATTCCAAAGGAGCGGATGAAACGCCGTAACCCGCACCTGGTATTTCTGTCCCAGCAGGCTCTGGATATTTTCATTGCCATGAAAACCTTTGCCGGTGGTTCCGACTTCGTTTTGCCATCACGGTACGACTCGGATGCGCCGATGAGCGCTGCCACACTTAACCAGGTGCTGACGCTGACTTACAAGGCGGCGCAGAAAGATGGGAAGTCACTTACCAAGTTCGGACCGCATGATTTGCGGCGCACAGCCAGCACGCTGTTGCATGAGGCCGGCTACAACACCGACTGGATCGAGAAGTGCCTGGCGCACGAGCAGAAGGGCGTGAGGGCTGTCTACAACAAGGCTGAGTACCGCGAGCAGCGGGCGGCGATGTTGCAGGATTGGGCCGATATGATTGATGAGTGGACTTCGGGAGGCAGTAAGGGTTGATGTTTTTGCTATCTTTGATAGCATTGAAGTTGATGCCGTGAATTTATAAATAAGGCCGCCATTGGCATCGGGCAGGTCAATTACCGATTAGCTGCTTCGCGCAGCTACTCGATGAATAGCAACTATTCATTTGAGAGGTATTGACCCATGCAAAATATAAAGACCCTCATCAACAGGAAGAAGCTCCTGGAGATGATCCCGCTTTCGACACGAACAATTTATAACCTGGAGCAGCGAGGGGATTTTCCACGCCGTATCGCGTTAACCAGTAGAAATGTCGCCTGGGATTTGTCAGAGGTCGAAGAGTGGATTGAGGCACGTAAATCATCGGGTGATCAAGCTGCGCGACCTGGCCCTATAGAGGGCTAGTTATATGGCTCTTGATCTTATGGCGGCTTTCACGGAATTGCCGCCACCCATTGATTATGTTCTGCCTAATATGGTTGCTGGCACTGTTGGTGCTCTTGTGTCGCCTGGTGGGGCTGGTAAATCCATGTTGGCCCTTCAATTGGCTGCACAGATTGCAGGCGGGCCTGATTTACTTGAAATAGGCGAGTTTCCCACCGGGCAAGTGGTCTATCTGCCTGCTGAAGATCCACCGGCCGCTATTCACCATCGTCTGCACGCCCTTGGGGCACACCTCAGCGCAGCGGAACGGCAAGCCGTGGCTGATGGTTTGCTCATTGAACCCTTGATCGGTAAATGCCCAAACATCATGGCTGCTAGCTGGTTCGATGCTCTCAAACGAGCCGCTGAAGGTCGTCGCTTGATGATCTTGGACACTTTGCGGCGCTTCCACATTGAGGAGGAGAACGCTAGCGGGCCGATGGCGCAGGTTGTTGGGCACATGGAGGCCATAGCCGCTGATACAGGCTGCTCCATTGTGTTTCTGCACCACGCGAGTAAAAGCGCAGCCATGATGGGGTCGGGCGATCAACAGCAGGCCAGTCGTGGATCGTCCGTACTGGTTGATAACATCCGTTGGCAATCGTACCTATCCGGCATGACGCAAGGCGAGGCCGAGATACTGGGGGTCGATGATTGTCAGCGTGGGTATTTTGTCCGCTTTGGCGTCAGCAAGGCCAACTATGGCGCACCTTTTCAAGAACTCTGGTTTAGACGGCACGACGGCGGCGTGTTGAAGCCTGCTGTACTGGAGCGGCAGTGCAAGGTGAAAAGGAGACAGCGTGAAGAAGCCTAAGCATGACCTGACCCACGTCCGACATGATCCCGCGCACTGTTTGGCACCTGGCCTGTTCCGCAGCCTCAAGCGTGGCGATCGCAAACGCTGCAAGCTGGACGTGACCTACACCTTTGGCGAGGACGAATCCATGCGTTTCGTCGGATTCGAACCTCTCGGGGCCGATGATATGCGTCTTTTGCAAGGCATCGTGGCCCTTGGCGGCCCGAACGGCATCTTGCTAACCCCGGAACCGACCAGTGAGACGGGGCGACAGCTACGGCTATTCCTTGAACCCCGTTTCGAAGCCATTGAGCAAGACGGCTTGGTGGTTCGTGAGAGCCTGACCAAACTGCTCTCAGAAACGGGCATGACGGATAGCGGCGACAACATCAAGGCGCTCAAAGCCAGCCTGCTGCGCATGTCGAACGTCACCATCCTTGTGACGAAGGGACGGCGGCAAGCCGCGTTCCACCTGATGAGTCATGCTTTTGACGAGACGGACGGCAGGCTATGGGTTGCCCTGAATCCGCGTATTGCCGAAGCGATCCTGGGGCATCGTCCATATGCCCGTATCGACATGGCGGAAGTGCGGGTGCTACAGACTGATCCGGCACGGCTGATGCACCAACGGCTATGCGGCTGGATCGACCCCGGCAAATCCGGGCGCGTGGAACTGGACACGCTTTGCGGCTATGTCTGGCCAGATGAAGCCAATGCCGAAGCTATGAAAAAACGCCGTCAGACTGCCCGGAAGGCACTGGCCGAACTTGCCGCCGTGGGTTGGGTAGTGAACGAATACGCCAAGGGAAAATGGGAGATCAAGAGGCCTGGCCCCACGGCAACTGCACCCGTTTACCGTCGTAACGTTCCCTTGTTACCGTCGTAACGCTCCCCTTCTGCCGTCGTAACGTTCCCCGTCCCAATTTGGAAAACCCAGACGGTGCGCTGCTTTGCGGGCAGTTTGGGAAATCCATCCAAGATTATCTAAAGATAATCCATCATGCGCGGTGCAGCTCGCGCCTTGAGGGCGCGTTCTGACCTTGCCAATAAAGCCCTGGCGGGCTTTATCAATCGGCCATAGGCCGATGGTTTAACGCCAAGAAGAGAAGGCGGCTTCAGTGGCCGCTGAAACGCCTTGTGAGAGGGGAAAACAACCCGGAGTCCCTTATTCCATGAGCTGAAGCAGAATCTGCGTCTAACGGTGCTGGAGGGCCGCTGTGTGCACTTGTAGTTATCTGTACTGAAACCTTGGCTCGAAACGTGAAATGGCTAAGCAGTGCCCATTCGTTCGGTAAGAATAATAAGAAGATTATTATTCTTATTATTACCAAGCAGGAATGAGCCGTGTGTGTTGGACGCCCATAACCAGTAACCTGCGTGAAGGTGTCAACATCAGGAAAGGTTGCCCCTCAAGTATCAATACGTCGCCTTAGTGGTATGACGGGAGGGGAGGCAAATTTCTTGTGTTCATTGACACTTGAGGGGCGGGTTGAACGAAGCCGCTACGCGGAGAGGTCGCCCGCCCAGACCCCACGAACTATTCTGCATGACGGCTCCATCGCGGTGATGGCGCCGATTCTGCACGACTTCGTGAGGAGCGACCAGCATGACGACGAGCTTTCCAGCGCACTTTGCCCGGCAGTACGACAGCCATCTCAAGCACCTGAAGTTGAAAGGTCTGCAGCCCAAGACCATCGACGCCTACGCCCGCGCCATCCGGCGCCTGGGCGCGTATTTCGACTACCGCATCGAGGCGCTCACCGAGGCGCAACTCACGGAGTATTTCAGCGACCTCATCGGCACTCACTCGTGGAGCGCGGTCAAGCTCGATCTGTACGGTCTGAAGTTCTTCACCACGCATGTGCTCAAGAAGCCGTGGGCGATGCCCGACCTGATCAAGCCGCCCAAGACGCAGCGCTTGCCCGACATCGTCACGGTCGATGAGGCGCAGCGGCTGTTCCTGGCCACTCGGGTGCTGAGCTATCGGGTGTTCTACTTCACCCTTTACAGTCTCGGCCTGCGGCTGGGCGAGGGCCTTGCGCTCACGGTGGCCGACATCGACGCCGAGCGCATGCGCGTGCAGGTGCGCGATGCCAAGGGTAACCGCGACCGCTTGGTGCCGCTGCCGCAGGCCACGCTCGCGGTGCTGCGCCGGTTCTGGCTGACGCACCGTCACCCCGAACTGCTCTTCCCCAATCGCAGCGCGGGCCTCAAGGGCGCGCAGCGGGCGAGCTCGCCGCTTGATCGCGGCGGCGTCCAGCTCACCTTGCGCAAGGTCGCCACTGCGTGCGGGCTAAAAAAAAGATCACCCCTCACAGTTTGCGCCACAGCTATGCCACGCACCTGATCGAGCAGGGCGTCGATCTGCTGGAAGTCCAGAAGATCCTCGGCCACCATTCCATCCTCACCACCGCCCGCTACACCCACCTCACCAGCCACACCACCGAATCGGCACGAACCCGCATCGATGCCCTGATGCAGCACTTCACCCTGGACTGGGGGACGGTCCGGTGATCACGCTCGCGCAGGTCATCGAGCGCTTCGAGCCCGACTACCGCGCCCGCTACGGCCACACCCTGGGCCCAGAACGCGCCCAAGCGCTGCGGGCAATGCTGTGTTGCCGCAGCCGCATGGCCCCGCAACTGCTCGCGGCTTGCCCCGAGTGCGCCGAGCAACGGCTCGTCCCGCACTCGTGCGGGCACCGGCTCTGTCCGCACTGCCAGCATCACGAGGGCGAACAATGGCTCGAGCGCCAACGGCGCCTGCAGGTACCCGCCGAGTATTTCCTGCTCACCTTCACCTTGCCCGCTGAGCTGCGTGCACTGGCCGCACGGCACGCGAAGTGCGTCTACGGCGCTCTCTTCTCCGCCGCCTGGAGCACGGTGCAGACCTTCTGCCGCAACGACCGCCAGCTCAAGGGCGAGGCCGGGGCGGTGGCGGTGCTGCACACCCACTCGCGCCGGCTCGACCTGCATCCACACGTGCATCTGGTCATGCCCGGCGCGAGCCTGGATGCGCGGAGCCGACGCTGGCGCACGAAGAGCGGCTATCTCTTCAGCCACACGGCGCTCGCGAAGGTGTTTCGCGCCAAGTTGCTGGCGGCGCTCGCGCAGGCTGGCCTCCATCCGGCCGAGCCGTTGCCGGGGAAATGGGTGGTCGACTGCAAGCGTGTCGGCAACGGCGAGAAGGCCCTCGTTTATCTGGGTCGTTACCTCTATCGCGGCGTGATCCGCGAGGCCGACCTCCTCGCCTGCGATCACGACGGCAGCGGCCAGGTCAGCTTCCGCTACCGCGACAGCCAGAGCGGGGAAAGCAAGGTCCGCACGCTGCCCGGTGCCGAGTTCCTCCACCTGCTGCTGCAGCACGTCCTGCCCAAGGGCTTCCGGCGGGCGAGGAACTACGGCTTCCTGCATCCGAACAAGAAGGGCCTGATCGCCCTGCTGCATCTCGTGCTCAGGATCGTGCCGCGCCCGCCAACGCCGCACAAACCCCGACCGGCGTTTGCCTGCCCTTGCTGCGGCAAGCCGATGCGGATCCTGCGGCGGCGACTTCCGCCGATGGCGGTCAGCCGAGCAGATTCGATGCACGCAATGGAGACGGCCGTGTAGGCCTGCGCCTTCGCCACGACGGTGCGCCTCACCTGCGCCACGGCCGCGCTCGGCCCGAAAATGCCGAAAAACGGGCCGATGAACCCGAAATCGGCTGGCTCGGCCAGTTTCAGGTGCTGATTCCAGCGTCGCCTGCTCGTTGAGCGGACCTACCGGCCCGATTCCGGGCTCGGGAACAGAAAGCTATTTCCAGGGAGACGGACCGGGCTTGTTCAACAACCGGTTCAGATCGTGGCTCGCTTCGCGATCACGATCTAACCTTAATCGTTATGCCCTTCTTTTTTGGCGTCCAACTCGCCCCATCGGGGCGAATGGTTTGTGTCGATTGTTGGCATTTTAGGTTCCGATTTAAAGCCGATTGAGCAGCGATTTTGAAGCGACTATGTCGATTGCAGGCCGATTTGGTGACGATTACGGTTATGTTGCCAAGAATCGGTGTTTGTTTGACGATAAAACGCTTTACGTTCGATATGCGCTAGATTTTCAATAGTGGGTGAAATGCGGGCAGGATGGGTGAAGTTAGCTAACCGGCAAGCCGGTTATCTATCTTCACTGTCCCTTATTCGCGCCGGGGGCACTCAACGGGAATCCTGCCCTGCGGGGCTGATCGGCTACCGCCGGTTGCAAGAGTATAGGTCTTGCTATTTTTAATATCTTTGATAGCATGGTTGTCGGGTACACCAAAAGGGTATTGATATGGCAAATGTGCTTATCAGGAATTTACCCGCCGAGGTGCACCGTGCGTTGAAAGTTCGAGCAGCGCTCAACGATAGGAGCACCGACGCGGAAATACGCGAAATACTGACGGCGGCAGTACAGCCGCTAGAGCTTGAAGAGATTGGCCGGGAAGTTGGCTTGTCCGAAAGCGATAAAAAAACAGAGTAGTTTTACGTTTGTAAGTCCGGGCCTCAGCGCCAAGGGCAATACCGATCAGCTAGTGGCGTAGCTCTTCGATGAAACGTTGCCGAGAACAAGCACAACGCTTGGTCAAGGCAATGCCTTCTTTTCATCGACGGAGTACGACCATGAAGTCCAAAATTTTAGCGGCTAAAAAAACCGCTCTAGCCGTTGCACTCGCAACCGGCTTTATCACCACTACCACCGCCCCTGTGCAAGCTGGTATCCCCGTCATCGACGGCGGCAACCTGGCCCAGAACATCATGACGGCCATCGAGTCGGTGGCGCAGACGCTCAAGCAGATTGAGCAGTACCAGACCCAGTTGCAGCAGTACGAAAATCAGCTCCAGAACACGATGGCCCCAGCCGCGTATATCTGGGATCAGGCGCAGACTACGATCAACCGGCTGATTGCCGCGCAAAACACGCTGGCCTATTACGAGAACCAGCTAGGCAGCCTGGATCGTTACCTGGCCAAGTTTCAGGACGTGGCCTATTACCGCAGCTCGCCATGCTTCAACGGCAGCGGCGGATGCACGCCGGCCGAAAAGGCAGCGATGGAAGAGAACCGCCGCCTGGCGTCAGAGTCGCAAAAGAAGGCCAACGATGCCCTGTTCCAGACCGTTGCCGACCAGCAAAAGGCTTTGAAGGATGACGCCCGTACCCTGGAGCGGCTGCAAGGCGCGGCCCAGGGTGCAACTGGCCAGCTACAGGCCATCGGCTACGCCAACCAGCTCGCCAGCCAGCAGGCCAATCAGCTCTTGCAGATTCGCACCATGTTGACCGCCCAACACAACGCGGAGGCAGCCCGGATTGCAGCAGAACTCGATGCCGAGGCGCGAGGTGATGCCAGGGCCGAGCAAATGCGTACCTGGACGTTTCGCCCGAGTCCGGCAGACAACTACTAGGGAGGCGGTGAGATGAAAAAAATCTTTTTTACTACCGCGGCTACGTTGCTGTTGTTGGCTGGATGTGAACAGGAAAGGATGCCCGAACCAAATGCGGCGACGTGTGCCCCCGATGCGTTCCAGGCAGCACTGAATGAAATGCGCAGCGAAGCGAACCGAGAGGCCTTTACCGAGGAATGCAGAGCATTCCAGAAGGCCAAGCAGATGCGTCAGTGGGAGTTCAAGCCCAGCCCTAAAGATGATTATTGAGGTGGTCGCCATGAGAAAGAAAATTGCTCTAGGTGGCTTGATGATGGTCGCCACAATGGTGCTGGCTGAACCTGCAATGGCGCAGGAGCTAAGTAGCAGCGGTGTTATGAATGATGTGCTCAAGCGTTTTCATGATGCTGCCGCAACATGGGGGCCAGCTATTGAGTCCGCTGCATCGCGTTTGTTCTGGACGCTGGTTGTGATTTCGATGGTCTGGACATTCGGCATGATGGCTTTGCGCAAGGCCGACATTGGCGAGTTCTTCGCGGAGTTCGTTCGCTTCACGATCTTCACCGGCTTTTTCTGGTGGTTGCTGACGAATGCGAACCAGGGCATGAATATCGCCGGTACGATTGTTCAGTCATTGCAAACTCTGGGCGCGCAGGCGGGGGGACTTTCCAATAGCAATCTTGGGCCCTCCAGCATCCTTGATCTTGGTTTCGAGTTATACAACCGCACAGTACAGGCCACCTCGGAGCTGGGATGGCGGCAGATGGCAACTGCTCTGGTCATGGAGCTAATGGCCCTGGCTGTTTTGTTTGTCCTGGCGTTGATTGCGGTCAACCTGTTGCTGTTGCTCGCATCAGCCTGGATTCTGTTGTATGCCGGTGTGTTCTTCCTTGGCTTTGGTGGAAGTCGTTGGACTTCCGACATGGCGATCAATTACTACAAGACCGTGCTGGGCCTGGCCGCACAGCTTATGGCAATGGTGCTTCTGGTTGCGATTGGCAAAGAGTTCATCAATCACTACTACACGCAAATCAGCGAGAACATGGCATCCCAGGAACTGGCCGTGATGTTGGTTATATCGGTCATCTTGCTTTTCTTGGTCAACAAAGTTCCGCCGATGATTTCTGGTCTTGTGTCTGGTGGTGGTATTGGCGCAGCCGGTGGAATTGGAAACTTCGGTGCGGGTGCGGCAGTTGGGGCGGCGGTGACGGCGGCCAGTATGGCAACTGGCGGCGCTGCCCTGGCAGGTAAAGCGGTTATGGGTGCCGCAGCCGGTGCAGCCGGAGGTGCAAGTGCACTCCAAGCGGCTTTTCAGAAAGCATCAGCGAGTATGGAAACCGGCGGTGACATGTCCAGCATGGGGTCAGTTGTCAGCAGTGGCGGAAACGGTGGTGGTGAAGCGGGTACTGCTGGCAGTAGCCCATTCGCCCAAGCGGCTGGCTTTGGTGACAGCGGCAGTAGCTCAAGCGGTGGCGGCTTTGCCAAGGCCGCGAAGCTGGCCACAGGCACGGCCTCCGAGTTAGCCAAGGGTGTCGGCTCTCAAGTGAAGCAGGGATTCCAGGAGCGAGTGAGCGAAACCACAGGCGGAAAACTGGCTGCTTCGATACGCGAAAGCATGGAGCCGAAAGAAGCAAGCCAATCTGGCCAGTTCGAGGGCAATAGCTTGGGCGCCGATTCTGGCCCAGATAGTAACGAAGTCAGGAGTTAGCACGATGACGACATCAACATACATGGCCGCATTGGCGGCCCTGGATGAAGCGCCAAGGGAAGAAGTCAGCCAGGTATTTATTTCGCCGCTGGGTGATCAATCGACCGAGGTCGATGCAGAGACAGAAACAGCCGCTTTTGTATCACGGCCAGACCCTATGAGAGAGAGCGAAACTAAGCCGATAAGTATTGAGGTTAATGGCGGCAGGAATGAGCGGTCAGCATTCGCGGAGGCGGCGGGGCTGTACCTGTAGGCGCACCGGGCTGGCCACAACCAGCCCGGCACTTTCAATCAACACCTACTGGAGAGGTGAATTATGACAACACAACATATTATCGAACCAGGGCAAGCAGTGCATCAAGCAGCGGCTATTCTTTCTTCTTTGGAGTACATCAACCAAGCGGAAGCGCGGAGCCTTGGGCCATTGGCCGAAGCCGTCGCTAATGCTTTTATGGTGGTGTACTACCAAGCTGAAACGGGCCGGGCGACACAGGCTGATTTTCAAGAAGCAATGAACGCCTTGCGCCAAGCGTGCAGCTAATGACGAAAGGGCGGCCACTCGAACTGGCCGCCTTTTTCAATCTTCACTGTTTGGCCATTCCCGACCCACAGACGGCGCATCCATCCATTCGCGTTCCTCCGGCGGCAGCGGGTAAGCCCCGGATGCTTCCGCGTCGGCCAGTAGTTCGGCCAGTGTGTAGCGCACCCGACCAGTGGAAACGGCGCGGGCCGGGTCGGCCTTCTCATGCAGCCTGTTCTCTAGGTTCTTTGGGTCTGTCATCGGGCGACCTCAGCAAGCATGGATACTAGGTGTTCCAGGTCAGTGATCGAATGCGCCAGGAAGCGGCCGGCGCGGCAATCTGCAATCATTTCCTCAGTTTTTTCCTACTCATGTTCAACCTCGTTCGTACCAGCTCTTCGAGCGATTCACCACGCGCACGACCAGCAGCATCACCGGCACTTCGACCAGGACGCCGACCACGGTTGCCAATGCAGCGCCGGAGTGCAGACCGAACAAGCTGATGGCGGCCGCCACGGCCAGCTCGAAGAAGTTGCTGGCACCGATCAGGGCCGAAGGACAGGCGACAGAGTGCTTTTCCCCCGCCCGCTTGTTCAGCCAGTAGGCTAACCCGGAATTGAAGAACACTTGAATCAAGATCGGCACGGCTAGCATGGCGATCACTAACGGCTGCCGGATGATGGCCTCGCCCTGGAAGGCGAACAGTAGAACCAACGTCAGCAGCAGCGCGGCCATCGACCACGGCCCGATCTTCTGCATGGCCCGTTCAAAGGCGGCCTGTCCTTGCTTGAGCAGATGCCGCCGCAAGAGCTGCGCCAGGATCACCGGCACGATGATGTAGAGCACGACCGAAATCAGCAGCGTGTCCCAAGGCACCGAGATCGAGGACATGCCCAGCAGCAGGCCGACGATGGGCGCGAAGGCCACGATCATGATGGCGTCGTTCAGAGCCACTTGCGAGAGCGTGAAAAGCGGGTCGCCGTTGGTAAGGCGGCTCCACACGAACACCATTGCCGTGCAGGGCGCGGCGGCCAGCAAGATCAAGCCCGCGATGTAGCTGTCCAGTTGATCGGCCGGCAGGAACGGAGCGAACACTTGTCGGATGAACAGCCACCCCAGCAGGGCCATCGAGAATGGCTTGACGGCCCAATTCACGAACAGCGTGACGCCGATGCCGCGCCAATGCTCTTTGACCTGGTGCAGCGCCCCGAAGTCGATCTTGACCAGCATCGGGACGATCATTACCCAAATCAGCAGGCCCACCGGCAAATTGACCTGGGCCACTTCCATGCGGCCTATGGCCTGGAACACGTCAGGAAGGCCCTGGCCGAGCGCAACACCGGCGACGATGCACAGGGCCACCCACAGCGTCAGGTAACGCTCGAAGCCGCTCATCGGGGCCTGGCGCGGCTTCGCGGCGATGGCCTGTGCGCCGGCGCTCATGCTTCCTGCTCGGTCTTGCCGATGTTCGCCAGCTCGCGCTTGATGGCCGTCTGGTCAAGCATTTTGAGAGGCAGATTCACGAACAGGCGGACGCGGTTCATCATGTGCCGGAAGGTTTGTTCGAAGGCCCGGCGCTTCTCGGCGTCAGTGCCTTCGACGGCGGCCGGGTCTTCAAATCCCCAATGCGCCGAGATCGGCTGACCAGGCCACACCGGACACATTTCGCCGGCGGCGTTGTCGCAGACGGTGATGATGAAGTCCATCTTCGGTGCGTCGGGCGTGGCGTACTCGTCCCAGCTCTTGCTGCGCAGATTCTCGGTCGGGTAATTCACCGACTCCACCTTTTCGACGGCGAAGGGATTGACCTTGCCGGTTGGGTGACTGCCGGCGCTGTAGGCGCGGAAGCGCCCTTGCCCCATCGTGTTGATGAGAGCTTCGGCCATGATGCTGCGCGCCGAATTGCCGGTGCAGAGGATGAGGACGTTATAGATTCTTTCGGTCATGATGTTTCGCTTTCTGGTAGTGGCTGGGGAGCAATGGCGATGGATGAAAGATCGGTGGCCTCGTCGATGACGTGGCCGGCCGCTTTCCGTTCGGAATAGCGGTCTGTCAGTGCTTCACGGTGCGGCCGTACCAGCGCCGTGAAGCGCACCAGTTCTTCCATCACATCGGCTATTCGGTCGTAGTACGGCGAGGGCTTCATGCGGCCCGCCGCGTCGAACTCTTGGAACGCTTTGGCGATACTCGACTGGTTCGGAATGGTGAACATTCGCATCCAGCGGCCGAGCAGACGCAAGGTGTTCACGGCGTTGAAGCTCTGCGAGCCGCCGGATACCTGCATCACGGCCAGGGTGCGGCCTTGGGTCGGCCGGATGCCGGCCATTTCAAGCGGCAGATGGTCAATCTGCGCCTTCATGACACTGGTAATCTGACCGTGGCGTTCCGGGCTGCACCAGACTTGTCCCTCTGACCACTCGGACAGGGCGCGCAGCTCCTTGACGGCCGGGTGATCGTCGCTTTGCACTTGATCGGGCAACGGCAAATCGGACGGGTCGAAGATGCGTGTTTCTGCGCCAAAGAATTGCAGCAGCCGGGCCGCTTCCTCGACGGCCAGCCGTGAGAACGAGCGGGCGCGCAGCGAGCCATACAGCAGCAGGATACGCACCGGCGGGGCGTCGGGTGCCAGCCCGAGCGCCGGGCGCTCGATGGCAAAGGATTTGTCCAAAGCGGGCAAAGAATCGGGGTCGGAAAGATGGCGAAGTCTCATGCCAACACCTTCCCGGCTTCCGTGGTGCAAGACAGGTTGCACACCTGGCCGCCGCAGCAGTTTTCCGTGAGAAAGGCCACCAGGTTAGTGGCCGTCGAAAAGTTCGCCTCGTAGATCACAAATCGGCCTTCTTGCCGCGACGTGACCATGCCGGCGTGTGCCAGCTCTTTCAGGTGGAAGGATAGCGAAGACGGCGGGATGCCGGCCGCTTCGCTGATTTTTCCGGCGGCCATGCCGGCGGGGCCGGCCTGGACGAGAAGCCGGAACACCGCGAGGCGCGATTCTTGAGCGATGGCCGCCAGGGCGGCTACAGCATTTATCGTTTCCATGTTTCAATAATAGTCGAAATATGGAGTGTGCTCAATAGCTCATTTAAGCTGTAAAAATGAGCTAGGCGCATTTGTCATTTTCAGAAGGCGACTACACCAGTTCACAGGGCTGGCCGCCCGGTGTGCAGCCGACTTCTGAACGGCCAGCGTCAGCAGTCCTATGCACGAAACGCCGGGAGTGGTCGGTATTGCTCGGGAGTCCTATGCACGATGCCGCCTTGTCTTGTGGTCGCATTGTGACTACAATATGGGCTTCTGAACCGCTCCCGGAGAATTGCCATGAGCACCGCCGATACCTACGTCCGTGCCCGCATTGACACCAACACCAAGGAGCGCGCCGCTGATGCGCTCGAAGCGATGGGCCTGTCAATCTCTGACGCCATCCGCTTGCTGATGCTGCGCATTGCCGATGAGCGCCGGATGCCCTTTGACGTGAAGGCTCCCAACGCAACCACACGCAAGGCCATTGCCGAGCTTGAGGCCGGGAAAGGCAAGCGCTTCGCCAGCGTCGATGACCTGATGGCGGACTTGCATGCGGACGATTGATCGTTCCTCCGCGTTCAAGCGCGACTACAAGCGGGAGGCCAAGGGCCGACACCGTGCCACGCTCGATGATGATCTTAAGCCGGTTCTGGTCGCGCTGGCGACCGATCAGCCCTTGGATGTGCGCTACCGCGACCACGATCTTTCCGGCGATTGGGCGGGCTACCGCGAATGCCATATCAAGCCCGATCTGCTGCTGATCTACCGCAAGTCCGACTCTGACACCCTGCGATTGGCGCGGCTTGGCTCGCACAGTGAGCTGTTCGGCTGACGCCTGCCGTCTTGTCCGTCAAACGATCATTAGACGGCCAAACCGGACACCTGTCCGAAAACGGCTTTTTTAATGAGTTATCGGACACTAAGATAGGTGGACGGAATGGCGGACAAAAGGGGCGGAAATGGCACTGATCGGCTACGCGCGGGTATCGACGGCGGAACAGGACTCCGCCTTGCAAACGGATGCGCTGCACAAGGCGGGCTGCGAACGGGTTTTCGAGGACACGGCATCCGGGGCCAAGGCCGACCGCCCCGGCTTGGCCGATGCGCTGGCCTATCTGCGCAATGGCGATGTGCTGGTCGTCTGGCGGCTGGATCGGCTTGGCCGCTCCCTGCCGCACCTGATTGAGACGGTCGGCAAGCTGGAAGCACGGGGCGTCGGCTTCCGCTCGTTGACTGAAAACATCGACACCACCACGCCGGGCGGACGGCTCATCTTCCATGTGTTCGGTGCGCTGGGCCAGTTCGAGCGCGACTTGATCCGCGAGCGCACCAAGGCCGGGCTGACTGCTGCTGCGGCACGAGGACGCAAGGGCGGACGCAAGCCGGTCATCACCGCCGACAAGTTGCAACGGGCGCGGGAATTCCTTGCCAACGGGCTGAATGTCCGTGAGGCCGCCGCACGCCTCAAGGTCGGGAAAACCGCCCTCTATGCCGCCTTGCAGGCGGCCAATTCCGGCAGTGCAGCCGACTCCTGATATTCCGTGCTATCGCCTTCTGAAAATGACATTTAGATCGATATGTGATAAATTGGCCTGCCAGTTTAAGATGGGTGCATTTGAGTATGCCCAAAGGAGCCCGCAAGTATGCGCAGGACGAAGCCAGTAGCCGCGCCGATGGTGGCGCGGGTCTATCTGCGCGTCAGCACCGACGCGCAGGACTTGGAACGCCAAGAGGCGATCACTACGGCCGCGAAGGCCGCCGGCTACTACGTCGCCGGCATCTACCGTGAGAAGGCATCCGGCGCACGCGCCGACCGGCCTGAGCTGCTGCGCATGATCGGCGACCTACAGCCCGGCGAGGTGGTCATTGCCGAGAAGATCGACCGCATCAGCCGCCTACCTTTGCCCGAGGCCGAGCGCCTGGTGGCCTCGATACAGGCCAAAGGCGCACGCCTGGCCGTCCCTGGCGTGGTCGATCTATCCGACCTGGCGGCCGAGGCCCAGGGCGTCGCCAAGATCGTGCTGGAAGCCGTGCAGATCATGCTTTTTCGCCTGGCCTTGCAGATGGCCCGCGACGACTACGAGGACAGGCGCGAACGCCAGCGCCAAGGCATTGAGTTGGCCCGCCAGGCCGGGCGGTACAAGGGCCGCCGTGCTGATCCGAAGCGCCGCGCCCAAGTTGTCGCGCTGCGCAAGTCCGGCTACAGCATCAACAAGACCGCCGAGCTGGCCGGGTACAGTGCGGCCCAGGTGAAACGGATATGGGCCGAGGTCAGCCAGGCCGAAGCGAAGCAGCACGGCGCGTTCGTGGAGGACGCATTGACGGAAGCCGATGCCCTGGCCGCTGTCGGCCAGGATGAGCGCCAGGAGGAAAGGGCATGAAGAAGCCGAACCAAGACGACGAGCCGTTTTTCATCACCGAGGAGATTGCGGCCGAAATGATCGCCGGCGGCTATGAGTTCGAGCTGCCGCCCATTCCTTGCACCATCCGCCTACGCGACGTGCTGGAGCGCATGACCGATGCTGAGCTAGCATTGCAGCCGGGCGAGATCGCCGACCAGGAGCGTGAACGCTGCCGGCGCAAGCCGTGTTCAACCTCATGATCTGGTCATGGTATTTTTCATGGCACTGAGCCTGATAGTTCTTGCAAATTGTTGTCACTAAAGGGTTTTGTGTGCTTGTTTACAATCGAGTGGGAGTGACGGGCACTGGCTGGCAATGTCTAGCAACGGCAGGCATTTCGGCTGAGGGTAAAAGAACTTTCCGCTAAGCGATAGACTGTATGTAAACACAGTATTGCAAGGACGCGGAACATGCCTCATGTGGCGGCCAGGACGGCCAGCCGGGATCGGGATACTGGTCGTTACCAGAGCCACCGACCCGAGCAAACCCTTCTCTATCAGATCGTTGACGAGTATTACCCGGCATTCGCTGCGCTTATGGCAGAGCAGGGAAAGGAATTGCCGGGCTATGTGCAACGGGAATTTGAAGAATTTCTCCAATGCGGGCGGCTGGAGCATGGCTTTCTACGGGTTCGCTGCGAGTCTTGCCACGCCGAGCACCTGGTCGCTTTCAGCTGTAAGCGTCGCGGTTTCTGCCCGAGCTGTGGGGCGCGGCGGATGGCCGAAAGTGCCGCCTTGCTGGTTGATGAAGTACTGCCTGAACAACCCATGCGTCAGTGGGTGTTGAGCTTCCCGTTTCAGCTGCGTTTCCTGTTTGCCAGCCGGCCCGAGATCATGGGGTGGGTGCTGGGCATCGTTTACCGCGTCATTGCCACGCACCTGGTCAAGAAAGCGGGCCATACCCACCAAGTGGCCAAGACGGGCGCGGTCACCCTGATCCAGCGTTTTGGATCGGCGCTCAATCTGAATGTTCACTTCCACATGCTGTTTCTCGACGGTGTGTATGTCGAGCAATCCCACGGCTCAGCGCGTTTCCGCTGGGTCAAGGCGCCGACCAGCCCAGAGCTCACCCAGCTGACGCACACCATCGCCCACCGGGTGGGTCGCTATCTGGAACGGCAAGGCCTGCTGGAACGGGATGTCGAAAACAGCTATCTGGCCTCGGATGCGGTGGATGACGACCCGATGACACCCCTGCTGGGGCACTCGATCACTTACCGTATCGCTGTCGGTTCACAGGCGGGGCGAAAGGTGTTCACTTTGCAAACTCTGCCGACCAGTGGTGATCCGTTCGGTGACGGGATTGGCAAGGTAGCCGGGTCCAGCCTGCACGCCGGCGTGGCGGCCAGGGCCGATGAACGCAAGAAGCTCGAACGGCTGTGCCGGTACATCAGCCGCCCGGCGGTATCCGAGAAGCGGCTGTCGTTAACACGAGGCGGCAACGTGCGCTACCAGCTCAAGACGCCGTACCGGGACGGCACCACGCACGTCATTTTCGAACCATTGGATTTCATTGCAAGGCTGGCCGCCCTGGTACCGAAGCCCAGAGTCAACCTAACCCGCTTCCACGGGGTGTTCGCACCCAACAGTCGGCACCGGGCGTTGGTCACGCCGGCAAAACGGGGCAGGGGCAACAAGGTCAGGGTGGCTGATGAACCGGCAACACCAGCACAACGGCGAGCGTCGATGACATGGGCGCAACGGCTCAAGCGTGTTTTCAATATCGACATCGAGACCTGCAGCGGCTGCGGCGGCGCCATGAAAGTCATCGCCTGCATTGAAGACCCTATAGTGATCAAGCAGATCCTTGATCACCTGAAGCACAAAGCCGAAACCAGCGGGACCAGGGCGTTACCCGAAAGCCGGGCGCCACCGGCTGAGCTGCTCCTGGGTCTGTTTGACTGACGAGCCTGAAGGCCAACGATACCAATCAAAATGCTGCGTTCACAGCGCCGCGGCAGGGATCCGCCGTGCTGGTTGTCGGAAAAGGAGCCGCTAGTGGGAAAGAGGAGGGTAAATTTTCAGCGTTGCTGGCTCCCCGTCAGCCGGATTGGGTTGCATCGCAGGGGTGTCGAAAGAGTCAACTGCGGTCCAAAGCTGTTGGACTTGGGTGAAAAGGGCGTTTATTCTTCCTATACGTTGTCGGCAGCGGGCCAAAAAGGAATACGTCCATGCCCATCGAGGTGAAACCGGCTGTGAGCGCGGGTTCAAGCATATAGCCCGACAGGCGCGTATCCTTGCCGATCACGACACGATGGCGGTGGTCACCGCGACGAAAGACACGGCCAGCCGCCATGCCGACGCGCAAGGCGGTTTCCGCCGTCATCGCGCCTTCGTTGGCTTTGCCACGAATACCGTCTGTGCCGAAATATTTGCGCACCATAAGGTCGATTATCCTGTCGTCGGGTCGCCCTCAAAGGGGACATGCCTGCTGAACCGCGAATATAGAGAAATATCCCGAATGTGCAGTTAACGAATTCTTGCGGTTTCTTTCAGCGCCGCCAATACCGCCAGCCCGTCGCGCAAGGGGCGCGGCTCGTGTGTGCGGATGAAGTCAGCTCCACCTGCGGCGGCGGCAAGCTCTGCAGCGAGTGTCGCGGCCCCGACATCCCCCGGACCACGGCCTGTGAGCGCGCGCAGAAAGGATTTGCGCGAAACAGACAGAAGCACCGGCAAATCGAAGCGCAGCCGCAATTCATCGAACCGCGCCAGCACCGAGAGCGAGGTTTCGGGAGCAGCCCCCAGAAAAAACCCCATGCCGGGATCAAGGACAAGGCGGTTGCGTTTGATACCGGCACCCGTCAGCGCCGCGATGCGCGCGTCAAAGAACGCCGCAATGTGATCCATGATGTCGCCAGCGGGTGCCTCGCGCCGATCTGCCTGCCCGTCTTGCACCGAATGCATAACGACGAGTTTGGCAGATGATTTCGCCAATTGCGGATAGAACGCAGCGTCTGGAAAACCGCGAATATCATTGAGATAGGCCACACCACGCGACAAGGCATAGGCTTGCGTCGCGGGTTGATAACTGTCGAGCGAGACGGGAATGCCATCTGCCTTGAGCGCGTCCAGCACCGGCGCGATACGCGCGATTTCTGTGTCGGACGAAACAGGCGCGGCGTCGGGATTGCTGGATGCCGGACCGAGGTCGATCACATCTGCCCCCTCGGCCATCAGCTTACGCGCCTGCGCAATGGCTGCGTCTGGCGCCAGATACCGGCCTCCATCGGAGAAACTGTCCGAGGTTATGTTGACGATGCCGAAAATGATGAGCGATTTATTCATGGGGGCTTCTATAATAATAATAATCGAGCATGAGTCTCATACGGATGCTCGGGTCGAAAGGGAATCCCCAGGCGAGTAACCTGTTTGCGGTGATCCATTAGCTGCAGGAGCAGAAGAGCATACATCTGGAAGCAAAGCCAGGAAAGCGGCCTATGGAGCTGTGCGGCAGCGCTCAGTAGGCAATTTTTCAAAATATTGTTAAGCCTTTTCTGAGCATGGTATTTTTCATGGTATTACCAATTAGCAGGAAAATAAGCCATTGAATATAAAAGATAAAAATGTCTTGTTTACAATAGAGTGGGAGTGAACGGAAAATAATATTAGCTTATAAAACAGTAAGTTGCGTTTGATTTGGAATGATTTTGCGCAAATCATCAACAAGCAAGTTTGTAGGGCCAGTCATTGAAATGTAACGGTGCATCAGCTTCAGCAATGTCGCAGGTCGTCGAGCAGCATGTCGGCAAGCCCTTCCTCGTCGATCGCCAGTCGTTCGGTGAGCATCGCGCCAGCGAGTGTATCGTCCCACAGCGCGCTGACGGCGGCATCGTCGAGGGGGCGACCGGGGCGCGGTGCGCCGATGACGGCCGCGCGATAGTCGGCTGTCGAGAAGCGCCACGGCCGGGCGTCGTGCTCACGGACCATCTGGTTGCCGATGCGCAGGCCCGGCCAGTCGAAGTCGCCGTGGTAATGCAGCTCTGCTCCGGCGGCGCGCAATTGCGTGAGCAGGACGCGCTGGGCCGCGGCCGGCATGCCGTCGGTGCACACCAGCGGTGCACAGCTCGGCCCCAGTTGATCGGCGGCGATCGCGAGCAGGTTCGGGTTCTCGCAGACGAAGACCGGGCGGCCCGTGACGGTCCAGGCCGGTGGCGAACGCAGCAGGCGGCGTAGTGAGAGATAGGCCGGTTCGCCCGGTTCGGCGCCTGTCGGCCCGGGAAGGTTGAGCGCCAGGGCCGGTCGTGCGAGTTCATTGACCAGCACGCCGGCCGCGGCCCACAGTTCGCGCGCGCGTTCGCCGTCGAGCTCGGCGGTGCCGTCATGGCGTAGCGCCGTGAGGATCAGAGTGGCGACCGGGCTGCCGGCGTCGAGCGCGTGCGCATCTCCGAGCGCGGCAACGGCCAGTTGCGCACGGGGGATGCCCGCTGCGGGTAGCCGTTGCAACACCCGATCAGCATGGCGGACGAGGAGGGTACCTGCCTCGGGGCGGCTGCCACACAGCCGCTTCAGCAGCCCGAGCCCGACGGAGGTCTGCAGGGCCGAACGCAGCCCGGGGTGTTCGCAGTCTTCGACCAGCTGTTGCCATTGCGAGCGCACCTGCAGGCGTTGGGCCGTCAGGTCGATGATCGGCCCGTCGATTTGCTCGAGCGCATCGCGCAAGGAGGTGGCCAGCCCCGCCCGCGCGAGCGTGGTGTCGATCTCTGCGACCTCGATCTGCATCGATCGCACATGGCGTGCAGGGCGGCCGGTGAGTGCGGCAAGCGCTGCGTGTTCGGCTTCGTTCAGCGCGCCGAGACGCAGCATGCCGGCCGGTGCGCCGCGCTGATAGCGTTGGCGAAGCCGCTTGCGCAGCGCCGCCAAGGCTTCGCCGCCCAGCAGTCGTTGCAACCGGGGATCCATGATCATTCTTGGGGAAAGCGCCGATCCGGATCGTCTTCGCGCTGCCGCGCCCGGCCATCCCAGATCCATCGCGATACATGCACCGCATCAATACCCTCGCGCCGCTGCAACTGGCAGATCGCCACCCCAGGCAGCTCAGCGTAGCAGGCCCATTCGCGCTCGCTGGTGATGACGAAATCAAGGTCGAACTCGCGGATCAGGCCCATGCAATGGGCGCGGGCGGCATCGTCGATGCCGGCAAAGGCTTCGTCGAGCAGCACCAGGCGGGGCGCGAAGGCGTAGCTGGCCTGGCTGTAGAAGCTCGACACGGCGGCGAACAGCGGTACCGTAAGGCCGAGCGCGCGTTCGCCGCTGGAGGCCGGGCCGGAGAGCGGACGCCACTGCCCGTCCTGCCAGCGCTGGACGCGGAAGCGGTGCCAGCGCCGGTAGTCGAGCGCCTGGGCGAGTTGCTCGAGCAGGCTGCCGCCGACCGCGTCGGCCTTCAGGCGCTCGGCGGTGATGCGCTGGTGCAGCATCTCGCCGACCACCCGCCGGTCCTCGGCCGACCATAGGTCGGTGCTGGTATTGAGCAGGCGCTTGCGGGCGGCCTCCAGGCCCACCGGTGCGCCTTCGCCGCCTTCGGGAAGCGGTTGCCACAAGAGGCGGAACTTGACGCCGGTGGAGGTCGGGCGCTTGGAGAGCTCCTTGTTGATCGCATCGACTTGGCGCTCGGCCGCCTGCAGGAGCCGCTGCACCTCTGCGGCGATCTCGGCCTGCAGGTGGTTTTCGAGCAGGGTGCGCTCGCGCGCCGTCAACAGCTCGCGGCGCTGGGCGATCTCGGCGGCCAGTCGGGCGGCGAGCTGGTCGGGGCGCTCCGGACGGTTCTGGTAGATGACGCTGACGACCATGCCGTAGTCGCTGGTGTCGGCCTGGGCCTGTTGGCCGAGCGCAGTGAGGGCACGTCCGAGCTCGCCGTAGTCGTGCGAGATCTGGCTCTGGATGCGCGTCCAGGCCTCGTCATCGTCCGCCACCTGGGCAAGGGCCTGCTCGGTGCGGCGGGCCAGCGCGAGCGCCGGCTCGATCGTCCACGGTGCGCGCAGGTCGGGCAGTTCGGCCTCGGGCAGCGCGGCGGACAGCAGGCCGGTGGCGGCAAAGCCCTGCAGCTGGATGATGGCGTGTTGGCGGGTAGCGGCGCGTTCCTGCAGGGTGGTGTCGGCGTCCTGTACCTTCTGCTCGCCGCGGGCGCGTGCCTCGCCGGCGTTGCGCAGGGCTTCGCCTTCGGCCTTCAAGTGGCGCTCACCGTCGCTCACAGCAGTGCGCGCCTCGCGCAGCCGCGCCTGAAGCTCATCGACCCGGGCGCCGATCGATTCGCGCAAGGTGGCGAGGCGCACCCGCGCCTCCTCGGCCTGCCGGCGGCGCTCGGCGAGCTGTTCGGCACGCTGGCGCGCGTCGGCCTCGGCTTCGCGTGTCCGCTCTTGCTGGCGGGTCAGTTCGGCCGCCGCCAGGCGAAGTTCGTGCACCAGCTGGAAGAGCCCGTGCAGGGTCTCACCGAAGTGCAGCAGTGCGGCGCCGACGGCTTCCAGCGCCGCGGCATCGGTGGGCAGGTGCAGGTCGGCTGCGTCGGCTGTCAGCACATCGCGGCGGCTCTGCATAGCGTCGTTGGCTGCGCGCTGCTGCCGCTCGGCTTCGTCGAGGCGGCTTCGCGCAGTCTGGAATTCGCGCTCGCCGGCCGCGGCGTCGGCGTGGGCGGCGCGCAAACCGTCGTCGGATGGTGCGCCCTGCCATTCGGCGGCCGCCCGCGCCTGCTGCCGGGCGAGCTCGGCCAGCGCGGCGTCGATCCGGCGCGATGCGTCGGCAACATCGCGCAGCCGAAGGTCGATCTCGGCGAGCCGTCGCGCACGCGCGGCGGCGCGGGCCGCGTAGCCGATGTAGGTGGCCTGTGGCTTGTGCCAGCTTCCTGCCAAGGCACCGAGGCGAAAACGGCCGTCGGGGGCAATCCAGCCTTCAGCTTGGCCGTCGTCATGCGCGGAACAAACGATACCTTCGAGCAGGCGCGTCAGCAGCGCGGCATCGAAGCCGGGCGTGGCGGCGTCGGATGTGGGGGTGAGCCAGGCGGCGAGCGAAGCGTCACAGCGTGGCCGCTCCAGCCACTGGGTGTCGTGCAGGGGCGGCGCGCCGTCGGCCGCCTGCAGCCGGCCATCGGGGGTGACCCAGGCGTCGAGGAGTCCCGCCGCCTCAAGCGCGGCTTCGAGGCCGGCACGCTGGGCGGCGTCGACGTGGTCGCGAAAATCGACCAGCTGCCACAGCGGCGCACCGGCACGTTGCCGTCTGGTCTCGGTGCCGCGTGTATAAGGCGGCGGCGGGGTGGCGTCTTCGCCCTGTGTGAGTCGCTCGTGCTCGGCGCGCAGCGTCGCCTGCTCGTCGTGCAGGGCTTTCTGTGCAGCGAGGTGCCCGGCGCGCTGCTGCGCCAGGTCGTCGGCAGCGCGCTGCTGGGCCGACGACAAGGCGGCACGGGCCGGGTTGTCACCTTGCAGGTTGGCGACCCACGCGTCCAGCGCGGGCAGCGGCGGTTCGTCCACCTGCAGCACCTGCAGGTTCGCGAAGTGCTCCTGCCAAGCCTCGACGACGCGGCTGCCTTCGGTCTCTACCGCGGTGTCGGCCGCGCTGCGGCGGGCGGCGGCCGCTTCGACTTCGTCCTGTCGTTCGTCACGGGCCTGTTGCCGGCTGGTGTGGGTGGCCTCAGCCTGCGCCACCTCGCTGACGCGCCGCTGCACGAGGGCGAGCTGTTCGCGGCGAACGAGCATTGCCTGGCGCAGCTCATTGCGGGCGGTGTCGAGGGACAGGTCGCCGAGTGTTGCCAATTCGGCGGCCGGAAGCTCCGCCAGCGCGTTGGCTCGCCACGGCTCGCCAATGCCGCTGGCCAGTGCCGCCGCGTCGACGCCCTCGCGCGCGGTGGCGAGGGCCTCTTCGGCCTGTGTCCGGCGCGTGCCGCGTTCCTTAAGCGCCCGCTGCTCGCGCTCGAGGCGGACGGCCGCCTCAGCGTTCATGCGCGTCGCATCGGTGAGGTCTGCGGCCCGCGCCTCGGCGTCGCGTTCGGCCTGGTTCAGGCGATTCGCGTCCTTCATTGCCGGGTCGGACTGCAACTGGTCGAGCCGCGTGCGGCCGGCGAGCAATGCGGCTTCGGCGGCATCGAGGCGGCCTTTCGCCTGCGCCTCGGCGTGCTGCGCAGTTTGCAACTCGGTGCGGGCCTCGTTGAGGTTGCGGCTGGCGGTGTCATAGCCGCTCTGTGCGCTGCGCAGGCCGCGGGCCTGGCGCCGCGCGTTGATCGCGGCGTAACGCTGGTAGCGCTGGTTGAACTGGCCGACGGCCTTCGCCAGCGCTTCGTAATCGTGCAGCTCGCGGCGGTATTCCTCGAGCTGGTTGAGCGCGTCGGCGACGTCGGTCAGTAGCTCGGCCGACAGCGGTGGCAGTGCCTCGGTCAGCGCGTCCGAGAGATTGCCTTCGTCGGGTTTCTTGGACAGTTGCGGCTGGCGCAACTGGACCAGCGTGTCCATCAGGGCCGCATAACGGACGGCGCCGAGCTGGAACAGGCGCTCGTCGACTGCGCGGCGGTATGCGGCGGCGTTGTCGAAGACCTGGCCGTGATCGTTCAAGGCTTCCTTCAGCCGCTCGCGGGTGAGGACGTTGCGCGCCGGGCTGGTGAGCCACAGGTCTTCGCCGATGCGGCGCTTTTCGAGGACGAAGTACCACGGATCAACCTGTGCCCGCGCGGCGACCGCCGAGAGTCCGCAGCCCAGCGTCAGATAGTCGGGCGCACCATCGTCGGCGATGCGGCCGAACTCGATCCAGGCATAGCCGATGCGGCGGTCGAGCTTGCCGAGCAGCAGGTTCCAGGCCATCTTCTTGCCGGCGTCGCCATCGGGCTCGATGCGTGAGGGTTTGAGTTGGGCATCGAACAGGAAGGGCAGGGTGAGCGACAGCACCTTGGACTTGCCGGTGCCGTTGTTGCCACGCAGCAGCAGGTGGCCATCACGGAACCAGAATTCCTCGCTGTCGTAGTGGAACAGCTCGACGAGGCCGAGGCGCAGGGGTTGCCAGCGGGCCAGTGTCGGCTGCGGCAGTGCAGGGCGAGCGTCGGCTGTCGGGAGATCGGACGGCATGTCGAGCAGGGTATCGAGCGTGTCCATGGAGCTGGGTCTCAGTGCGGTGCCGGGCCGCCCCAAGCCGGACTGCGCCCCCTCGGGGGGCAGCGCAGACGTGAAGCGGCAAGCGTGGGGGTCGTCATCTCAGTCGAAAAGGGTGCTGGAAGTGACGGTCGGCGCGGGCCTGAGCTCGGCCTCGCCGACGGCAAAACGTGCCAGCGCCGGCAGTGGTCGTACGTCGGTGCCCTCGCGTTCGAGCAGTTGAAGGCGCTGCAGGCGATCCAGCGCGACCGCAGCCAATTCGTGCTCCGAGCCGGCTTCGCGCGCGGACTTGCGCCAGAACTTGCCGAAACGCTGGCGTGCGCCGGCGATGAATGCGGCGACATCGTCGGTGTTTGTGCCGCCGTTCGTGGGCGCCGTCAGGAATTCGGCCACCAGCAGGGTGACATGCGCTTCGGTGCCTTCGGCCGGCATCGCCACGTCGGTCAGCTCGCCGTCCTCGTCGGTCAGCGCCAGACCCTCGGCGCGCTGTTCGGCGACCAGCCCGGTGGCGTCGCACAGCCGGGTGGCCATGGTGCCGCGCTGGTTCATGAAATAGGCGCGCTGGTCGGCGTCGAGGCGGTCGAGGTAGATCACCGGGTCGTCGAGCAGGCGGCGCGCCAGATGGTGGCGTAGCGCCGTGCGCCGGCCCTCGTCGCTGTCCGGCACCGGCTCCGCCCCCAGCGCGGCGAGCCGCGCCTCGAGCGTGGCCGGAGCTTCGTCCGCGGGCCACGTGGACGGCCCGCGCGACGCCGCGAGTACGCCGGCGAGGACCCGCCGCTGCACGTCGTAGAGCGCGTCATGGAGTCCGTCCGAGCCTTCGCCGCCGCCGTGTACGAAGCCCTCCTCGTCGCCGGCCACGCGATGCAGGACGCCGAGTTCGAGCAGCGTGCGGCACACTGCGACCAGCTCCCGCCGCTCGTGCTGCGCCTGGAGCGTGAAGCTGAAGCCGAGGGCGGCCAGCGCCGGGTCCGCAGCGAGGGTGAGCAGCCGGTCGCCGAGCACGCGTAGCGTGATCTGCGGGTCGGCACGCTCCAGCACCGCGCAGGCCAAGCAAAGCAACACATAGCGGCGGCGCTCGTAGCTGGGCAGCCCGCGGCTGGCGTCGCTCACATCGGCCGGACGTTTGTACAGGCGCGCCGCATCGCGTTCGATGTGCAGGGGCCAACCGGTCTCGCGGACGAACCATTCGCGCAATGCATCGGCGTGGCGGCGCACGGTAGCGAACTCCGCGTGTGCCGGCGTCATCAGTGGAGCCATCAACAGGGCGCGCAGCGCGGTGGTGAACTCCTCGCGTTGGTGGAGGGCCTGCTGCAGGCCGATCGCGGTGCTGTCGGTTGTCATCAGGGCGCTTGTGTGGCGGTAATCGTGATGCGGTGGTCGCGGCCGGCAAAGACGCCGGCATCGGTGATGACTTCGGCCCGCGTGTGCGCTTCCAGCGGCTCGAGGCGAATGCGTAGCAGGCCGTCGCCGGTCTGACGTTCAACCACGTCTTCGGGCGAGGATTGCGCGGTCAGCGCCTCACCGAGCAGCGACAGGAATAGCGCGAAGGCGTGCGGATCGAGGTGGCCGAGCTCCGACAGGCGCGTCGTTCGACCGGTCGCCAGGCGCGCCCGCGCGGCTTCGACTTGCAGGTGTTCCTCATGCAGCTGGCGCGCGAGCAGGGCGCGTTCCTCGCTGCGCTCGCGTACCTTGGGCAAAGGGCCCCGCGGGGCGGCTTCGCCGTACTCGCGCAGGCGCGGATGGATGCGTAGCGGTGGCGCCTCGGCCCACGGCGTGGTGGCCGGCAGCTCATGGCCGGTGCCCGGGTTCAGCGAGAAGTGACGGGCCGGATTGAGGGCGAAGGCGGCGCGCCCCAGGCGGTGCGCGTCGTCGTCGCTGCCACAGCTCGCGAACCAGCCGGCGAGCACGCGGAAGTCGGCAGAGCGATCGCTGCGCCCGCTGCGCCGCTCATTGAGCGCCGCGACCGCGGCCAGCAGCTGTGGAATCGCCGCGCGCGCCTTCGAGCGCAGCACCTCGGCCTGCGGCGGTTCATGATGGGTGCTGACGAACCAGCCGCGCAGACCGCCCCAGCGTTCGCGCCAGGCCTGCTGGCGCTGCGCCAGCGCGTCGGCCTGCGCTTGGTTGTCGCCGGGCGCGGCGTCGCGTACTTCGCGCTGTGCGGCCGCCCACAGCAGCGGATCGATGCGCGGATGCAGCGAGGCGATGTGCTGCGCGATCACGCCGGAGCGTCCGACGAGGTCGCCGATGAAGCGTTCGAGGTAGTCGATCAGCCGTTGCTTGTAGGCCAGCACCGCGGCGGCATCTGCCTGTTGCAGCTCGATGCTGCGCGCCATGCCGGCCATGAAGGCCTGGGCGTTGTCGGCCAGGCCCTCGAATACGCGCACCAGATCGCGCAGGGTTTCGTGCAGTTTTGCAGCATCGGGCGTGGGCGCATCGGCCAGCGCGAGCAGGGTCTTGAGCCGGCTGGCGATGTCTTCGAGCGCGACCGTCTGCAACTCGGCACGCCGACCGAGCGCTTCGGCGAAGGCAGTGAGAGCCGTCTCGACGGCTTCGCCGCCATGGGACAGGCGGTAGAGGAAGCGGGCGCGGTAGAAGTCGCTGATGCTCGCCACACGCGCGGTATCGGGTTGCGCCTCGAGGTTGCCCCACTCGGCGAGTTGGGCGAGTGCGGTGTGGACCTCCTCGAGCTTCGGTACGCCGTTGATCCAGCGGGCTTCGGCCAGCACCTCGTCGGGACGCATGTGGAGCTTGAACTGGCGCTTTGCCGCGGCGAAGCTCGCCATGATGCTTCGGTAGATGCCGGCCTTGTCCGCGCTGACGTGTCGGAACAGGTCGGCCGATGTGTCCGAAAATGGCATGGGTTGGATTCTGGGGGTTTTCTTCGTCCGACGTTGGCAACAATGCGAGCGGTTGTCGAGTATATGCGTTTGCGTTACAGGACTAAAACCTGGAAGCCCCTTGCGAAAGTCCCAAAATGGGACTAAAGTGCTGCCGATGCGAGTGATAGCCGTCTCCACCCTTCGAGACTTCTGGAAACTTCATCCGGACGCCGAGCAGCCTTTGAAGGCTTGGTTTGAGGAAGTGACCAAAGCGTCCTGGACTCAGCCATCAGACATCAAGGCGCAGTACGGCAGCGCCAGCATCCTCAAGAACCGGCGTGTCGTTTTCAACATCAAGGGCAACGACTACCGGTTGATCGTGGCCATCGCCTACAGGCTGCAGATCGTCTACGTGAAATTCGTCGGTACCCACAAGGAATACGACGAAGTGGACGCAGAAACCGTTGAAATGATCTGAGTGACCATGGAGAACCACATGGACATCCGCCCTATTCACACCGAAACCGATTACAAGGCTACGCTGAATGAAATTTCGGCCTTGATGGAGTTCGACCCCGATCCGGGTACCCCAAAAGGGGACCGCCTGGATATTCTGACCACCCTGGTGCAGGCCTATGAAGCCAAACACTGCCCCATTGGCGCGCCGGATCCGGTCGAAGCGATCAAATTCCGGATGGAGCAACGTGGCCTGTCGGTGAAGGATCTGGAGCCGTTCATTGGCCGGAGCAACCGTGTCTACGAAGTCCTGAACCACAAGCGCCCCTTGACACTGGGCATGATCCGTAGATTGCACCAAGGCCTGGGTATTCCGGCGGAGGTTCTGATTGCCGAGACCGTTGCGGGCTGACTTGATGGTGCTGGCGAGAGATGCACTTGTTTCGACTTCCGTTCCAATCCTAATGGCATATTGACGGTATCGCCTACGGTATCAGCGGAATGTCCAAGAAGTACGGCCGTTGATACCGTCAGATCAGGGTCATTGAACAACCTGCCGGGTAAAGATGGGTGGCGCCCGGTTCGAGCGATGGCCACGAAATCGCTGCTGATCGTCTGTCCGCTTCGCGATTCCGCGGGACAGTCCCTTTCGTGGGACGGCATGGGGCGCGCTCGGCGTGGGCAGGCGCTAAGATTACGGTATGCGCTTACTCGAACTGCCGATTTTCCGTTACCTCGCTGCGGTCTCGAAAACCACGGTGCGGCTGTGGCTGGAAGCTCAGGTCTTCATCCATGCAGCAGCCCTGGCCTTCTTTACCGTGTTTTCCGTTGCACCGGTGATGATCGTCGCGGTGACTGTCGTGGGGCTCGTGCTCGGCGAGAATGCGGCGCAGGGGCAGATCGCCGAGCAGTTGCAGGCCGCGATTGGTGCCGAGGCTGCGGCCGCGGTGCAGACCGCCGTGCAGAACAGCAGAATCGAACACAGCGGCCTGCTACCGGCCGTGGCAGGTTTCGGTGCCGTACTGTTCGGCGCCACCACAGTGTTCTCGCAGATGCAGGCCGCGCTTAATGCGATCTGGGGGGTCGCTCCGCGCCCCACCCGCAGCAGCGTCTTCATCTACCTGAAGTCGCGTGTGCTTTCGCTCGCCGTGGTCATCGGCATCGGCTTCGTGCTGCTCGTGTCGCTGATGCTGAGCGTGTTCGTGCGTGCCCTGGTGGCCTTTGCGCAGGATTGGCTGCCGGTGCCCGCCGGGCTCATCCTGGGGCTGGACTGGGCGGTGTCCCTACTGGTCGTTACCTTGCTGTTCGCCACCATATTCCGTCTGCTCCCGGACGTCGAGCTGGGCTGGCGCGATGTGCTGCTCGGTGGTTTCGTGACGGCGCTGCTGTTCGTCTCGGGCAGGGCGCTGATCGCAATATACCTGTCCACCACGGCCACGGCCTCGACCTATGGTGCGGCGGGTTCGCTTGTCCTGCTGCTGTTGTGGGTGAATTATTCGTCGCTGATCCTGCTGTTCGGTGCGGCATTCACCCGGGCGCACGTCGAAGCCTGCGGGCGCACGGTGAGGCCGCGCGCTGCGGCCGTATGCGTGCATCGGCAACTGCTCGAAGAGCAGGCCTGAACGCAAGCTTCAGTTGCGCATCAGATGCAGCTTGAAGTGGTGGTGCATGAAACGCTGGAAGTGGCCGACCCCCTGCAGCGCGAGACGGAGTTCGCCCTGTTCCATGGCGTTGAGCTGGTCGAGCGCGACATAGTTGTTCGGTGCCGCTCCGGCGCGCAAGGCGGCTACCTGCCCCTGCAGGCGCTTTAGCACGAGGAAGTCGAAGGCAGCGCGCAGGTCGGCCATCTGGTCCGCCATGAGCACGCCCTTCTCGACCAGGGCCTCCATGCGGTCGTGCGTGCTGCCATCCAGGCAGCGGGACTCCATCGCCAGCGCCTTGATGCCGTCGGTGATCGCGAAGATGCCCGCCTTCTTCACGTCGACCATGCCGCGATAGGGTCCCGATTTTTCGGTGCGGATGCGTCCGAACCAGCCCAGCGGTGGCGCGAATCGGGTCATGTTCTGCACCATCCGCACCAGGAATACGGGCTCCTGGCTCATGTAGTGCAGCGCATGGTCGCGCAGCGTGTCAGCGAGTTCTCGTCGCCCGTATAGTGGACGCAGGTCCATGAACATGCTGCCGGTCATGACGTTCTCGGGCGAGGGGGTGGACAGCCAGCGCGTGAGCTCCATCTTCCACGCCGAGGCGCTGCGCCGCCACGGGGGATTCTTCGCCATGATGCCGCCGGGGCAGGCCGGTATCCCGATGGAGATGAGCGCGTCGATCAGGTCAACGGAGAAGGCCTCGAGTTGCTGCAGCGCGCCGCCTTCGACGCTGTCTGCGTGGATGATCGCGTTGTCCTGGTCGGTGGATAGGGTCTGCTCGCCACGTCCCTCGCTGCCCATGACGACGAAGGCGAAGTCGTTGGTGAGTCCTGGGTATTTCTCCCGACGCAACAGCTCGATCAGGCGGATCAGGATCTGATCGTTCAGGTTCGCGATCAGCTTGACCATATCCCGAATCGCGATCCCGGTGCCCGACAGGTGGACGATGAGGCGCTGGACCCGCCGATGGAGGTCACGCAGGGTATCAACCGAGTCCGCCTTCTCGATGTCGACGACCAACTGGTGCGGGGAGTGTGCCTGCAGGCGCAGGATGTCCGTGACGGTGATGATGCCGGCAAGCGCGCCAGCCTGGTCTGTGACGACCAGACGGTGGATGTTGTGTCGCGAGATCCGGTAGAGCGCCTCGTAGAGCACGTCGTGTTCACTCACCGTGACGACGGGCGAGGTCATGACGTCTCCAACGGTCAGCGAGGAGGGAGACGTCCCGGTCGCAACGACCTTGTTGCGCAGGTCGCGGTCGGTGAGGATGCCCTTCGGGTGGCCGGCCTCGAGGACAACGACGCATGAAATGCCGTGCTCGCGCATGCGCGCGACGATGTCCACGAGCGCGTCGCCCTCTGCACAGCTGACGACTTTGCGCTGGCAGAACTCCCGGATCGGGCGAAAGAACTGGTTTTCCTCGGCCATGCCATCCCCTGCCCGACTGGTTGAATCACGATTCTACCCCGCGCAATCCAGGGGCAAGTCTTCATGTTGCGCATCGGGCGCGCGACCCTACCGCTTCTGCGCGCAGGGTGCGACCGGCCGTGCGTGGGGTGCGCCTGCTCAGGCCGTCGCGGTGCCGGCCTTCGCCAGCAGCAGGCCTGGATCCAGTGAAACGACTTCGCCGATCATGATCAGGGCTGGCGTCTTCATGCCGGCTTCGCGCACTGCAGCGGGCAGGCCGGCAAGTGTGCTGTGTACGCCGCACTGGCGCGCTGTGGTTGCGGCGTGAATGACGGCAGCCGGGGTTTCGCCAGGCAGGCCGTGCGCGACCATCTGCGCGCAGATCTGCTCGAGGGCGCCCAGTCCCATGTAGATGACGACCGTCTGACAGGGGCGTGCGAGGGCTTCCCAGTCCAGGTCGACGGTATCGTCCTTCAGGTGCCCGGTGGCGAACACGAGGGTCTGTGCGTGCGCCCGATGGGTGAGCGGGATTCCCGTACAGGCCGCAGCGCCAGCTGCTGCGGTGATGCCCGGCACGATCTCGCAGGCGAAGCCAGCATCGAGCACGGACTGCATTTCCTCCCCTCCGCGCCCGAAGATGAAGGGGTCGCCACCTTTGAGCCGCACCACGGTCAGGCCCTCGCGTGCGAGGGATACCAGCAACGCGTTGATTTGATCTTGAGGTAGGGCGTGGTTGCCTGCCTCCTTTCCTGCGTAGACCCTGCGCGCGCCTGGCGGAATCAGAGCGATGACTTCGTCGCCCACCAGGTGGTCATAGACCACCGCCTGCGCCGAACTGATCAGCCGTAGCGCTTTGACCGTGAGCAACTCGGGGTCGCCGGGACCCGCGCCTACAAGAAAGACCTTGCCCGTTCCCTGTCGGTTGCGCATGGCGTCATCACTCTCGACCCCGTCTCCTCTGCCGCGTTCCGGAAGCGAATATCTGCTGGCGGATCGGTTGCGCGAGAGGCGTGCGCCCGGTTTCGGTGTGTCCGATGCGTGACTGGCTGCGTACATGTTCATTGCTCCGGGCTGTAGCGGGGATAAGTGTCTGATAACGGTCGACGGTGTTGATTTGCATGCTGCAAGGCAATCTCCGCGGGGGAGAACGGGCTGTGCGCAGGGCCGTGATCCTGCTTCGGAAACCGCCGCATGGCGCCGTTTGCGTGTGATGAACTTTATCCCTAGCGATCGTGGGGAAAATTAATTCACATCAAGGATGGGCAGTAGCGGGAAAAACCATACTGCGCCTGCACTGTTTGTTTTACTTCCCGTGTCGAGTAAGGAGAGGGCTATGCAAAAGAAGGGGTTTTTCGGTACGGCGCTTGCCATGGCGGTATTGCCGCTGGCCATGAGCAGCGCATGGGCGCAGGAAGCGCCGAAGCTGACCGCTGAGGAGATGGAGCAGGGCAAGCTGATCTATTTCGAGCGCTGTGCAGGCTGCCACGGCGTGCTGCGCAAGGGCGCAACCGGCAAGAACCTTGAGCCGCACTGGACCAAGACGCTCGAGGACGGCACCAAGATGGAAGGCGGTACCCTCAAGCTGGGCACCGACCGTCTAGAAAAGATCATCGCCTACGGCACCGAAGGCGGGATGGTCAACTACGACGACATCCTGACCGACGCAGAAATCAACCTGATGGCGCGTTACATACAGGTCGAGCCGCCGATTCCGCCCGAGTTCTCGCTCAAGGACATGAAGGACAGCTGGAAGCTGCTCGTTCCGGTTGACAAGCGTCCGACCAAGCAGATGAACAAGGTCAACCTGAAGAACGTGTTTGCGATCACCCTGCGCGATGCGGGCAAGCTCGCGCTCGTCGATGGCGACACCCACAAGATCTGGAAGATCCTCGACACCGGTTACGCGGTGCACATCTCCCGCCTGTCGGCTTCGGGGCGCTATGTCTACACCGTCGGTCGTGACGGCCTGACCACCATCATCGACATGTGGTTCGAAGAGCCGACCACGGTTGCGACCGTGCGTCTGGGTTCGGATGCCCGTTCGGTCGATACCTCGAAGTTCAAGGGCTATGAGGACAAGTACCTGATCGGTGGCACCTACTGGCCGCCCCAGTACTCGATCATGGACGGTGAGACGCTCGAGCCGATCAAGGTCGTCTCGACCCGCGGCCAGACGGTGGATGGCGAGTACCACCCGGAGCCGCGTGTGGCCTCCATCGTGGCCTCGCTCCAGAAGCCTGAGTGGGTGGTGAACGTCAAGGAAACCGGCATGATCCTGCTGGTGGACTACAGCGACATCAAGAACCTGAAGACCACCACCATCGAATCGGCCAAGTTCCTGCATGACGGCGGTTGGGATGCCTCGGGCCGCTACTTCATGGTTGCCGCGAACGCGTCCAACAAGGTTGCAGCGGTCGACACCAAGACCGGCAAGCTCGCCGCTCTGGTCGATACCGCCAAGATCCCGCACCCGGGCCGTGGTGCCAACTTCGTCCATCCGGAGTTTGGTCCCGTGTGGTCGACTGGTCACCTGGGTGACGATGTCGTGTCGCTGATCTCCACGGCTTCCGACGATCCCAAGTTCGCCAAGCACAAGGATCACAACTGGAAGGTCGTTCAGGAGCTGAAGATGCCGGGTGCCGGCAACCTGTTCGTGAAGACCCATCCGAAGTCCAAGAACTTCTGGGCTGACGCGCCGATGAACCCCGAGCGTGAGATTGCCGAAGCTGTCTTCGTGTTCGACAAGGCCGACCTGAAGAAGGAGCCGGTGCGTCTCGACGTCGCCAAGGATTCGGGTCTGCCCGAAAGCAAGGCGATCCGTCGTGCCGTGCAGCCTGAGTACAACGAGGCAGGCGACGAAGTCTGGATCTCGCTGTGGGGCGGCAAGACCGACCAGTCGGCCATCGTGATCTACGACGACAAGACGCTCAAGGTGAAGAAGGTCATCACCGACCCGGCCGTTGTTACGCCGACCGGCAAGTTCAACGTGTGGAACACGATGCACGACGTCTATTGATCGGCTGAAGCGATCATAGTGTGAACCTCCCCCGCGCTTCGGTGCGGGGGACTCGAGGGGAGTTTTATGTCTGACCGAAACGACGACAACCTCAAACAAGAAGATTCGGGCGGCCTGCTGGCACGCCTGCGCCGTCCTTCGAGGAAATCGCTGGGCGGGCTGTTGTCCGTGGGTTTCATCGTGGGTGTGCTGTTCTGGGGCGGTTTCAATACCGCGATGGAAGCCACCAATACCGAGAAATTCTGTATCTCCTGTCACGAGATGTACGACAACGTGTATCAGGAGTACAAGGAAACGATTCATTACACCAATCGCACGGGGGTGCGCGCGGTGTGTTCCGATTGTCATGTGCCGAAGGACTGGACGCACAAGATGATCCGCAAGATCCAGGCATCGCGGGAAGTCTGGGGCAAGATCACCGGAACCATCGATACCCGGGAGAAGTTCGAGGCCAAGCGGCTGGAGCTTGCTCGCCGCGAGTGGAAGCGCATGAAGGCGAGCGATTCGCGTGAATGCCGGAACTGCCACAGCCTCGAGAGCATGAACACCGAGTCGCAGAAGCAGCGCGCACGCAAGCAGCACGAGATGGCGATCGAAGACAACATGACCTGCATTGATTGCCACAAGGGCATTGCCCACCACAAGCCGGAAGGCATGACCGAGGAAGACGAGGAGTAAGATCCCTCGTGCATTACAGGCCAACCCAAGCAACGTGAGGAAATGACGATGAAAAAAACCATGATCGCTGGCGCCATGGGCGCGCTCTTCGCCCTCGGTGCGGGGAATGCGCTTGCCGCCGCGCCCGACTGGAGCAAGGTCGAAGCCGCCAATATCACCATCTTCTATCCCGGCGCTTCGCCGATGGAATGGATCATGAAGGGCACCGAGCATGGTGGTGCCCGGGCGCTCAAGAAAGGCGAGACCTGTGCCGATTGCCACAGCGAAGAGACCGCCGACATGGGGCCGCGCATGGCCACCGGTCAGAAGATCGAGCCCACGCCGATTGCCGGCAAGGCCGCGTTCATCCCGGTGAAGGTGCAGGCTGCGCATGATGGCGAGAACCTCTACATGCGCTTCAGCTGGAAGCAGCCGGCTGCTTCCGGTGCGCCGGCGCCCGCCAAGGATGACGCCAATCCGGTCAAGATCGCGTTCATGCTTGAGTCCGGTGGCAAGGTTGAGATGGCCGACCAGTCGGGTTGCTGGGCGACCTGCCATACCGATTCGCGGACTATGCCGGGCGCGGCTGAAACCAAGACGAAGTATGTCAAGGGTGGCTCGCTGGCGGATGGCAAGTTCTTTGACCTCTACCAGTGGCGTAGCGGCGAGAACAAGGCCTACAACGGCTACATTGCCGAGGAGCGCGTCATGGAAGGCGGCGACGCGCTGGTCAGCGCCGAAGGCAAGCAGGAAGGTGGCGAGTGGTCGGTGGTCTTCACCCGCAAGCTGGCCGGTGGCCAGGGTGACGTGAGTCTCGAGTCCGGCAAGAGCTACAACTTTGGCTTCGCCATTCACGACGATAGCTCGGCAGGGCGTTTCCACCACGTTTCGCTCGGCTACAAGCTGGGTCTTGATGCCGAAGGCGACGTGAAGGCTGCCAAGCAGTAAGGCCTTGCGCGATATTGGGCCGCCCGTTCGCGGCGGCCTTGGATGAGCGGGAGTCGGGGGTGTAGCCCCTTGCTCCCGCTTTGCCATTTCAGAGACAGGTAGAGGAGGACGACCGATGAGAGCAAGCATGCGACGGAGGGCTGGAATGCAATTTGGCAAACTGCTTTGCGCGAGCGCGCTGGCGTGCCTGCAGGGCGTGGCGATGGCGGCCGAACATGAGGTGCGCATCTCCGATTACCGCTTCGAGCCAACAGAGTTGCGGGTGCGGGTGGGGGACACGGTCACGTGGATCAACGAGGAGAAGCGGACCAGTCATTCGGTGCTCTTCATCGCGCGGGGAGAGGAGTCGGAGCGTTTCTTCCCCGGTGAGCGGTGGTCGCGCGCCTTTCCTGAGACGGGACGGTTCGAGTACCGCTGTGGTCCGCATCCCGAGATGCTCGGTGTGGTGATTGTCGAGGACTGAATCCGGTCCTGCCCGGCGGGCGCGTTACGCCCATTCGGAGCTTCGTCGCGCGGGCTTTCAACCACGCAGGCAAGAGGGTTGATTCGAGTCAAGGTTTCACCGGCTTCCAGGCGCCATCCTAGGCTCCGATTCAATCGCACAATGCTGGAAAACGCATGAAACTTCCGCCCCTTGCCGCTCATGTAGCCGTCCTCATCGGGGCTGCGCTCGTTTCCGCGCTGGCTTCCGCTGCGGACGCGCTGCAGCCGCCCGCACCCGCGCCCGAGCGCGCCCGCGAGCTCGTGCACATCGTGCGTCAGGACTGCGGCTCCTGCCATGGGCTCACATTCAAGGGCGGGCTGGGTCCCGCCCTGACCCCTGAGGCGCTCGCTGACAAGCCTGCCGAGGGATTGGTCGCCACCATCGTGGGCGGCCGCCCGGGCACACCGATGCCGCCTTTCCACACCATCCTCAGCGAGGCGGAGGCAGAGTGGATCGTGGATCAGCTGATGCGCGGCTTCCCGCCCGACAAGGGGCTACCGCCCGCCGCCGATGCCCGCTGAGCGCATCCGCCCCATCGAGCTTTTCCTTGCCGGGGGTGTTCCCCTGGCCTGCAAACCGGAGATTCCATGTCAGTCAAGAAAGTCCGTCTCGCGCCCCCTGTCGTTTGGGGCTTGGTGCTGTCCGGAATGGTCATGCTGCTCTCAGCCTGTTCCACAACGCCGCCCGCCGCGCTGCGTGGGACCGGCGACCTCGGCGTCGTCATCGAGCGCGCGGACGGCAATCTCAAGGTAATCGAGACCACGGGGCGGAGCGTGCTCGCCACGGTGGGCGGGCTGGGCGACCTGTCGCATGCCTCGGTAGTGTTCTCCCGCGATGGCCGCTACGCCTTCGTCTTCGGTCGTGACGGCGGGCTCACCAAGGTGGATCTGCTCGAGGCGAAGATCGTCGGGCGGGTGGTGCAGGCGGGCAATGCGATCGGCGGATCGATCTCGCACGACGGCTCGATGGTGGTGGTGCAGAACTACGAGCCGGGCGGCATCAAGGCCTTCGACGCGAACACGCTGGAATTGCTCGCCGACGTGCCGGCAAGCATCGAAGATGGCTCGCGCTCCAAGGTCGTCGGCTTGGCCGACCTTTCGGGCAAGCGCTTCATCTATTCGCTGTTCGAGGCGGGTGAGATCCGCATCACCGACTTCAGCGATCCGAGGAACCCGGTCACGCAGCGCTTCGAAGGTGGCAAGCAGCCGTATGATGCACTCGTCAGCCCTAACGGTCGCCACTACATCGCAGGCCTGTTCGGCGAGGATGGCCTGGCTATGCTCGATCTGTGGAACCTGGACAAGGGCAGCCGCAAGATCCTCTCCGGCTACGGCCGCGGCGAGCAACCGCTGCCGGTGTTCAAGATGCCCCACCTGCGCGGCTGGTCGATCGCCGGCGGACGTGCATACCTGCCCGCCATTGGTCGTCATGAGGTGCTCGTGGTCGATACCGGCACCTGGCAGGAGGTCGGTCGCATCCCGGTGAAGAGCCAGCCGGTGTTCGCCATGGCGCGCCCCGACGGTCGCGAGATCTGGGTCAACTTTGCCTTCCCGGACAACGGCTGGGTGCAGGTCATCGATACCGTGAGCGGCAAGGTGACGGACACCCTCCAGCCCGGGCGCGGCATCCTGCACATGGAGTTCCTGTCCAAGGGACATGAGGTGTGGATGTCGGCGCGCGACGACAACAAGGTCGTGATTTACGACACCGCTACGAAGGAACAGATTGGCAGCTTCGACTCGGCCAGCCCCAGTGGCATCTTCTTCACTACGCGCGCAGCGCGCACCGGGTTCTGATGCCGCGCCAGGTCGCCATCCCGGATGCCGTCGACGCGATCGACTTCCGCCTCCTCAACGAATGGCAGCGCGACTTCCCGCTGGAGGCGCGGCCTTTTGCGCGCATCGCACAGGCAGTGGGCTGCAGTGAGGACGAGGTTGTCGGCGCCTACACGCGGCTGAAAAGCCAGGGGCTGGTGAGCCGGGTTGGTGCGGTGTTTGCGCCGCGGCGCCTGGGGGCGAGCGCCCTGGCAGCACTGGCTGCGCCGCCCGATCGACTCGAAGCCGTCGCGGCGCGGGTCAGCCGCGAGCCGGCGATCAACCACAATTATCAGCGCGAGCACGTGTTTAACCTCTGGTTCGTCGTGACCGCGGCCTCTGAGGTCCAGTTGCGCGAGGTGGTTGCCGGTATCGAGTGCGATACCGGCTGTGCAGTGATCGTGCTCCCGCTGGAGGAGGAGTTCCACATCGATCTGGGCTTCGACCTGCGGGAGAACGGCCAGCGTAGCGCGCACGCGCCGCTCCGCCGAGCCAGCGCGGTGCGGCGCGGCGAGCCGATCGCCTTGCCGGACCAGGGCGATGCTGCGTGCCTGAGCGCGGACGAGCGGCGGCTGGTCGCTGCGCTGCAAGGCGGGCTTGCGCTCGAAACCGAACCCTTTGCGCGTCTGGGCCTGGAGGCTGGACTGGATCAGGCCGAGGTCATCGCGACGGTTGCGCGCTGGGTGGAGACCGGCCTGATCCGGCGATTCGGCGTGGTCGTCCGCCACCACGAACTCGGACTGGGCGCCAACGCGATGTGCGTGTGGGACATCCCCGACGGCGAGGTTTCGGCGCTCGGGCGCCAGCTCGCGCGTGAACCTGCCGTCACCCTGTGCTACCGCAGGACGCGGGTGGCCCCGCAGTGGCCTTACAACCTGTTCTGCATGATCCATGGCAGCGAGCGGGACGAGGTGCTTGCCGCCCGTGACGAGCTCGCCGGCCGACTGGGACTGGACCGTTTTCCACATGCCGTGCTGTTCAGCTGCCGCCGCTTCAAGCAAACCGGCGCCCGCTATCTGGGCGCGAAGGACCTGATCGATGCCTGATCTTTCCACCAACTCGCATACTCCGGCAGGGCGCCGCGGGGTGGCGGCCCGCCGCGAGCCGGACGACACCGACCGCCGCATCATCAATGCGTTGCAGGGTGAGTTCCCGCTCTCGGAGACCCCTTTCGCCGAGGTCGCCCGCACACTGGGTCTTGGGGAAGAGGAGGTCATCGCGCGGCTGCGCAGCTTGCTCGAAGATCGCGTACTCACCCGCTTCGGCCCGATGTTCCAGATCGAGCGCATGGGCGGCGCCTTTTGCCTCGCAGCGATCGCCGTGCCCGAGGCGCTTTGGGAGCGCACGGTCGAGGCGGTCAATGCCTTTCCTGAAGTTGCACACAACTATCGCCGCGAGCATGCGCTCAACATGTGGTTCGTGCTTGCCACTGAAACGCCGGAAGGCATTGTCGATTGCGCCCGCCGTATCGAGGCGGCCACCGGGCTGCTGGTGCATCGGTTTCCGAAGGAGCGCGAGTACTTTGTCGAGATGAGGCTGGAGGCATGAGCATGACCGGATCTGCTGCCGCACTGGCCGAGTTTGCCGAACTCGACCGACGCATCGTGCTGGCCACTCAGGGCGGCCTGCCGCTGGTGCCGCGGCCTTATGCGGCGGTTGCTGAAACGCTCGGCGTGGGGGAGCCGCTGGTGCGTGCGCGCATGGCCGCGATGCTAGAGGACGGGCGCATTCGCCGAATCGGCGCCGTGCCCAACCATTACGCCATCGGCTACACGGCAAACGGGATGAGCGTATGGGAGATCGATGACGCGGCGATCGATGCCGTGGGCGAGCGGGTCGGGGGGCTTTCCTTTGTCACGCATTGCTACCGTCGGCCGCGCCATCTGCCCGACTGGCCCTACAACCTTTTCGCCATGGTCCATGCAGGCAGTCGCGAGGCGGCGCTCGAGCGGGTGCAGGAGATCGCCGCCCTGATCGAACATGAATTCCCCGCGGCTTGTCGTCAGCACGACGTGCTGTTCTCCGCTGGGATCCTCAAAAAGACGGGGCTGCGCATCGGCGGCTGAGGGCGCACCACGTCTTGCCCGCTTCGGGGCCCTTGACACGGGTCATTTACAGCATGGGGGTACTCGGGTGAAATGGGCGCCATTCAGGAGGGCCTCATGTTCCGTATCTCCCAATTCATCCGCGAGCTCGATCATCCCACGCCGGCCGGCCCCCGCCGCAATCCACCCGGGCCGGTGGTGATCTGGAACCTGATCCGGCGCTGCAACCTTACCTGCGAGCACTGCTACTCGATCTCGGCCGACAAGGATTTCCCCGGCGAGCTGAACACGCAGGAAGTTTTCAAGGTCATGGACGACCTGAAGGCCGCGCGCGTGCCGGTGCTGATCCTGTCGGGCGGCGAGCCCCTGCTGCGCTCCGACATCTTCGACATCGCCCGCCGCGCCAAGGGCATGGGCTTCTACGTGGGCCTGTCGTCCAATGGCACGCTGATCGACGACGCCAACATCGATGCGATCGACGGGATCGGCTTCGACTACGTGGGCGTGAGCCTGGATGGCATCGGCGCCACGCACGACCACTTCCGCCGCAAGCAGGGTGCCTTCGAGGCCTCGATGCATGGCATCCGCCTGTGCCGCGATCGGGGCATCAAGGTCGGCGTGCGCTACACCATGACCGAGGGCAATGCGCACGACCTGCCCGCGCTGCTGAAGCTGGTCGAGGACGAGGGCATCGACAAGTTCTACTTCTCGCACCTGAACTACGCTGGCCGCGGTAACAAGAACCGTGCCGGCGACGCCCAGCACCGGACCACACGCGAGGCCATGGAACTGCTCTTCGAGACCTGTCTCGATCTGCACCAGCGTGGTATCGAGAAGGACTTCGTCACGGGCAACAACGACGCTGACGGCCCCTTCCTGCTGCATTGGGTGCAGCAGCGCTTCCCGGACAAGGCCGCACACATCGAGGCCAGGCTGCGCCAGTGGGGCGGTAACGCGAGCGGGGTGAATGTCTCGAACATCGACAACCTCGGCATTGTGCACCCTGACACCATGTGGTGGCATGTGCCGCTGGGCAACGTGCGCGAGCGGGCCTTCGGCGACATCTGGAACGACCTCTCCAATCCGCTGCTCGCCGGGCTCAAGCAGCATCCGCGCAAGCTCGAAGGGCGCTGCGGGGCGTGCAGGTATCTCGACATCTGCAACGGCAGCTCTCGGGTGCGTGCCGAACAGGTCACCGGCAATCCGTGGGCGGAGGATCCCGCCTGCTATCTGTATGACGAAGAAATTGGCGTGAGCGCAGCGGACTATGGCGCCGAGCGTGTGGTCACCACGCCCTGGAAACGCATCAACAAGGTGTCGGCATGATAATCCGCACCGCGCTGACCACCGTGCTCGCAGCCCTTGCGGCTGCGCTATCGACGGGTACGCTTGCCTCGCCAGCCGCGGGCCCGGCGGCAACACCAGGACAGGCTGCGGCGATTCCCCTGCAGAACGTGATTGCGCTCTATGCCCAGCATTGCGCGGAGTGCCATGCACCCAACCGCCTTGGCGCCATGGGTCCGGCCCTGCTGCCCGACAACCTTGCGCGCCTGCGCAAGGCCGAGGCGGTGAAGATCATCACGAAGGGGCGCACCGCCACGCAGATGCCTGCCTTCGGCGAGGTGCTCAGCGCCGGCGAGATCGCCGCCATCACCGAGTGGATCTACACGCCGGTCGAACCCGCGCCGCGCTGGACCGACGAGGATGTCCGCGCCTCGCGCATTGTGCATGTCGACCCGGCCACGCTCTCCGACAAGCCGGTGTTTGACGCCGATCCGCTCAACCTCTTCCTGGTGGTGGAGGCGGGCGATCATCACGTCAGCGTGCTCGACGGCGACAAGCTCGAGCCGATCCATCGCTTCCAGTCCCGTTTCGCGCTGCATGGCGGGCCCAAGTTTGCCGCCGAGGGGCGCTACGTCTTCTTCGCTTCGCGCGACGGCTGGATCACCAAGTTCGACATGTGGAACCTCAAGGTGGTGGCTGAGGTGCGCGCCGGCATCAACACGCGCAACGTGGCCGTATCGCCCGATGGTACGCACGTGGCGGTTGCAAACTACCTGCCGCACACCCTGGTGCTGCTCGACGGCGACCTGAACCTGATCAAGACCCTCGAGGCCAAGGACCAGGATGGCAGGCAGACCTCGCGCGTGTCGGCCGTCTACGATGCGACACCGCGCCAATCCTTCATTGCCGCGCTGAAGGACGTGCCCGAGGTCTGGGAGATCAGCTACACGAAGGCGGTGGAGGATATTCCCACCGGTTTCATCCATGATTACAAGCAGCGCGAGGGCAGCTTCATCCCCGGTTACCTGAACCCGCGCCGCACGGTGCTTGCCGAGGTGCTGGACGATTTCTTCTTCACCCAGGATTACTCCGAGCTGATGGGCGCCTCGCGCGAGGGTGTGGGCCAGGTGGTAAACCTCGATGTGCGCAAGAAGATCGCCAACCTGCCGCTGGATGGCATGCCGCACCTGGGCTCGGGCATCACCTGGGAATGGACCGACCCCGCCGCCGGGCCGGATGCGAAGCCGCGCACCGTGATGGCGAGTACCAACCTCAAGGCTGGCGAGGTCACGGTGATCGACATGAAGACCTGGGAGGTGGTCAAACGCATCCAGACGCGTGGCCCGGGCTTCTTCCTGCGCAGCCACGGCAACAGCCGCTACGCCTTCGTGGACTCGATGATGAGCCCCGAGGCCAAGCACATCCTGCAGATCATCGACAAGCAAACACTCGAGGTGGTCAAGGAGATCACCGGCGAGCCGGGCAAGACACTGGCGCACGTCGAGTTCACCCGCGACGGGCGCTACGCGCTCGCCAGTCTCTGGGAGGACGAAGGTGCGGTGATCGTGCTCGACGCGCAGACCCTCGAAGAGCGCAAGCGTTTGCCGATGCGCAAGCCCGTGGGCAAGTACAACGTTTGGAACAAGATCACGCGCGAAGAGGGCACCAGCCACTGAACGCAACGCTCCGCCGCCGGGGTCCCTAAACAAGGGTGGACCCGGCGGTGGTTTATCCTCCCCGGCACTTCCTCAAGCAAGACAGAGATCTAGACATGGCGCTGATTCGCCTCGACGAACCGACAAGCAAACGCATCCCCCCCGAAACCTTCTCGCTCTGGGCGCTCGGTTTCCGGCCCTTCTATCTGCTCGCTGCCCTATTCGCAGCCATCGCCGTGCCGGTGTGGGCGGTGGGTTACGCGGGGGGCATCGATCTGCCCATGCCCGGCATCTGGTGGCATGCGCACGAGATGATCTTCGGCTTTGCCGCGGCGGTCATTATCGGCTTCCTGTACACCGCGGCGGGGAACTGGACCGGACTGAAGACGCCCGTGGGCAAGCCACTCGCGGCGCTGGCTGCGGTCTGGCTGGCTGGCCGGCTCGCCATGGCCTTTGGCTCCGGCGCCTGGGTAGCGGTCGTCGATCTCGCCTTCCTGCCGGTCGCGGCAGGCATGTTGTTGCGCGTGCTGATCAAGGGCAAGAGCACGCGCAACTACTTCGTTGGGGCCGTGCCCGCGGCGCTGTCGCTGGCCAACCTGTTCTTCCACCTGGCGGTGCTCGGCGTGATCGAGGCGGATCCGCTGATGGCGATGCATTTTGCCCTCGGTCTGGTGGTGGTGCTCGAAACCATCGTGGGCGGACGGGTGATCCCGATGTTCACCTTCAATGGCCTGCGCGGCGTCCGTCAGTGGCGGAACAAGCAACTCGACTGGGCTGCGGCGATCGCCACGGGCATCGCCCTCCTGCTGTGGGCGCTTGACGCCGGTGCATGGGCGGGCGTGGTTTCCCTGCTGGCAGCCGTGCTGCAGGCGATCCGGCTGGGAGGCTGGAACCCGTGGGCAACCCGTGGTACGCCGATCCTGTGGGTGCTGCACCTGGCGTATCTGTGGATTCCGCTCGGTCTCGCGCTGGTTGGTCTCACGCAGTTCGGTGTGCTGCCGCGCTCGGCAGGGATTCACGCGCTGGCAATCGGTGCGACCGGCGGTCTCATCATCGGCATGATCACCCGCACCGCGCTCGGGCACACAGGCCGCATGCTGATCGCGGGCCGGATCGAAACGGCAGCGTATGCGCTCGTGCTCCTTGCGGCGCTGGTGCGGGTGCTGACGGTGGGCTTCATCCCGGCAGCACAGATCGGTGGCGTGCATGCAGCCGCTACCCTGTGGTCGCTCGGCTTCCTGCTTTATCTGTGGCGCTATACGCCCTTCCTCATGCGGGCGCGGGCAGACGGCAAGGAGGGCTGAGCCGCCGCATCAGGTACGCAACAGGCTGGACAGCACACCGGGGTCGGGAACCGGAAGGGACTCGAAGCCCGGTCGTGCGAACAGGTATCCCTGTTGAAGCAATATGCCCATGTCAGCGAGGCAACGCGCCTCGCCGAGGGTTTCCACGCCCTCGCCGATCAGGCTGCAGGGAAACTCTTCGGCCAGGTTGACCAGATGGCGCACGATCAGTTGACGGCGAGGGTCCTGGTCGATGTTGCGAATCAGGTTCATGTCGAGCTTCAGCGAGTCGGGCTGGAAGTGCGTGAGCAGGTTGAGACCGGCATACCCTGCACCGAAGTCGTCGATTGCAGTCGCAAAGCCGATCGCACGATATTCCTCCACGATGCGGCGTAGATGCCCATCGTTGCGCACCTCTTCGACTTCAGTGATCTCGAACTGCAGCCGGTTGAGGGGAAAACCCACGCGGTTTGCTGCCTCGATGGTGGCGCGTATGCAGGCCTTGGGCTCGTACACCGCGTTCGGCAGGAAGTTGATGCTCAGTCGCGTCGACAGGCCCAGCTTCTGTGCGAGCTCGATGGCACGAATCCGGCATTGCTGATCGAACGGGTATCGGTTCTCGTCGGTCACCTGAGAGAGTACAGTCGCTGCACCCTGGCCACCGGGGCCGCGCACGAGTGCCTCCCAGCCCCATGTTTCGCCCTTGCCCAAGTCGACAATGGGCTGAAAGGCCATGCTGAAGTCGAAGGCCAGGGGCGGCAGATCGCGGCAACGGCTGCAGCCTGGTGTATCGACAGTGGCGTGAAGGGGGTGCAGGGGGTGTTCCGTACCGGTCATGTGTTCAGCCGTGGTGTGATGTGATCGCGCCTCGCACCTTATGGCGCGGGGCTTCGAGGATCAAGGGCGTAGGTCACGCTTGCGCCACGCCCGTGCGGCTTCAGTTCAGGCTCTTGCGCAGGCGGCCGATGTCCGGAATGTGGATGGTGCGGCCCTCGACCTGGATGAGCCTCGCGTTGGACAACTCGTTGAGGATGCGTGAGAAGTGTTCCTGCGTTAGGTTCAGCCGCGAGGCGATTGTGCCCTTGCTGGTGGGAAGCCGGATGGAAACCTGGCCCTCGGCGACGTGATCGCCGTCGCGTTCTTCCTCGCGCAGCAGGTAGCCGATCACCCGCTCGCGGCCGGAGCGCAGCGAGTAACTCTCGACGTCGGCCATCAGGTGATGAAGGCGCTGCGCCAGGCCGGCGATGATCTTGCGGCAGAAGCTTGGGTCGACCGCCATCTCGTCGAAGAACACCTGCTTGCCGATGTGGAGGAGGGTGGAGTCGGTCAGGGCCTGTGCCATCACCACGTAGGGCTTGTCGGTAAACATCACCGCCTCGCCGAAGCTGCGTCCCGCATAAAGGATGTCCACCACCTTCTCGTTGCCATCGGCCGAGGTGAAGGCCAGCTTGATCTGGCCGCTGAGAATCAGGTGGAAGCCGTTGCAGGGGTCGCCGCGGTGAAAGAGGATCTCGCCCTTGGGCGCTTTTACCTCGCGCACGCCACGGGCAAAGCGTGCGATGTCGCTGCAGGACAGCCCGTTGAACAGCGAGGCCTGCGAAAGCAGGCGGCACAGGCGGTCCAGTTCGTCCGCAGGCGGCGTGCCGTACTGCGCTGGCTGCAGCCCGTCGCGGCACAGGTCGTCACATCTGGGCATGGCTTTAGCGTGTGAGCTGGGCATAGAACATGGGGAGGCGCGCGGGCAGTTCGTCCGGCTGGCGGATGACCGCGAAGCCTGCGGGGCCGAAAAGGTGGGGCAGGTAGCTCGCGCCTTCGCGGTCGATGGTGACGCAGAAGGGCACGATGCCGCGATTGCGGGCCTCGACGACGGCCACGCGGGTGTCCTCGATGCCGTAACGACCGTCGTAGAGATCAAGGTCGTTGGGCTTGCCGTCGGACAGGATCAGGAGGATGCGCCGCGCCGCGCTCTGTTTCTCGAGCACGTTGGTGGCGTGGCGGATCGCTGCGCCAAGACGGGTGTAGTAGCCGGGCTTGATCGCCATGATGCGGCCGCGTGCCTGGTCGTCGAAGCGTTGATCGAAATCCTTCAGGCGATGAAAGCGCACGTTGCTGCGTTTGACCGAGGAGAAGCCGCACAGCGCGAAGCGGTCGCCGGTGGCGAGCAGCGCTTCACCGAACAGCAGCAGCGAGTCGCGGATGACATCGATCACGCGGGCATGCGAAGAGATCCAGGTGTCGGTGGATAGCGAGAGGTCAGCGAGCGCAAGGCAGGCGAGGTCGCGCTCGCGCTTCTCGAGCGACAGATAGAGCTGGTCGGACGGGTGATGGCCCGTGGCGCGGTCCGTGGTTGCGCGCACGAGCGCGTCGACGTCGAGTTCGCTGCCGTCGGCCTGAGCCTTGAGCCAGCGGCGTGCGGGGGTGAGCGCAGCAAACTGACGGTGCAGTCGGCGTGCGGTGCGACGAAGATGGTCGGGGAGCTTGCAGGGCGCGGCGCGTGGGTCGTGCACCGAGGCGGTGAACTCGGTCAGGCGCACGTGATCCTCCCGCAGCAGGTCCTTGCGGTAGTCCCACTCCGGGAGCGGAATTCCGTCGCCCAGCACCACGTCGTCTTCCGCCGCGGACGGCAGGTCGAGGTCGAAGCGGATCTTCGAGGCCACGCGCTCGCCATCGCGGGTGATCGATAGCTGATCGAGGTTCGCCGCGGCTTCGGCTGCATTGTCGTCGGGGTCGTCGTCGGTGCTGCGCTTGACCTTGATGAACTCCGCGACCGAAAGCAGGCTCTCGACGCGGAAGGGGATGATCATGCCATGCTTTTCGGGCGCGTTGTCCTGGCGTTCGACGCGGTGTGCCTGCTCGCTGGCATCGCGGCCCGGCTTGCTGTTGCCGGCCTCGCCGCCTTCCGGGCCGTTCGCGCTGCCGGTGAGTCCCCCGGCGCCCGCTCCGTGGTAGTCACTCAGCCACAGCAACACCGGCTGGGTTTCCCGGGCCTTGGCGGGCAGCTTGGGGAGTGCGGCGATGCTGCCGGGCGCGTGCAGCGCCTGGCGTAGCAGGTTCTCGCGTTCGGCTTCGGGGGCGGGCAACTTGGCGACTTGGGGGCGTTGCGCGATCACGGCCTCCACCAGACGGCGGTAGCGTGTCTCGATGCCCGGCCAGCGGCGCAGTGCGCGCAGCGTCGCACGCTGGTTCTCGCGCAGTTCACGCGTGGCGGCTTCGTCAAAATCGCCCGCGGGCAGGGGCGCAAGCGCGGCGTCCGCTGCGGCATCGGTGATGGCGTTCCCACCGCCGTGGGCGGCCGCCAGGGCCGCCAGCCAGAGATAGAGATCACGATTGAGGCTGCGTTCGGGAAGCGCGTCCAGTTCCGGGGGCAGGCGCAGGGTGCTGATGTCCATGCGACCGCGCGGAATGCGCTCGTCGGCGCCGGCGATGCGCTGCAGCAGGCTGCGGCGGGCGCCGTGCGTATCGGACGTGGCTGCGGCCACGCGCAGGCCGGGGTCGCCACCCAGCGCACGGAAGAACACCCCGGCCACTTTCTCCATTTCCTTGAGCTTGACCGCTGCCTTGGGAAAGTGCCCGCCGGCCGCACGGGTGATCAGTCGGTGCCAGAGCAGGCCTACGTGTTCTTCCATCTGTCAGTGCTCCTCATGCGACGGTTTTTCCGCCGCAAGCCCATGGCTCAAGACTGTTCGGGCGCTTCGCGCGGACCGAAAACGGGGTAGCGCCAGGTGCGACCGTTGATTGCACGTGACAGGCCCATGACACCCAGCAGGATCAATGTTGAGTGCACGAAGGTGAAGTAAAGCACACCGATCACCCATGTCCAGGGGTTGTCGAAACCGCCGAGCAGGAAGATCGCCACGCTGATCGTCACCAGTAAAAGGCCACCCCAGATGCAGGTCCATCCGGTCTGGCGCAGGTGATTGCGTACCAGCGGATCGGGGTCGTTGTGATGGCGCGACCACAGCACCATCAGCGCGATAAATGCGATCCCCGGCAGCAACATCAGGTTGATCAGGAACAGGGCCTCGGCCGCGACGGCCAGCTTGGGGCCCGGCATGACATGCCGCAAGGGGTCTGGGCGCTGGGGGCTCATGGCAGTGTCCGTTCGTGGTGGCCGTCAGCGGCCGAAGGTGGCGGAAACCACCTCCATGAGGCCTTCCGCGATCTCGGGGTCGTCGGTGAGGCTCTCGACGATGCCGACGCGGCAGGCAGCGATCGGATCCATGCCGTCCTTGGTGAGCAGCGCAGCGTAGACCAGCAGGCGTGTGCTCGCAGCCTCTTCCAGGTCGCGATCCTTCAACGAACGCAGGGAGCCCGCGATCGCAACCAGGCGTTTGGCCAGGTCGGGCGCGCAGCCGGTCTCACCGATCAGGATGGCTTCCTCCTGCGCGGGGCGTGGAAAGTCGAAGCGCAGGCTGACGAAGCGCTGCCGAGTTGAGGGCTTCATGCCCTTGAGCAGGTTCTGGTAGCCGGGGTTGTACGACACCACCAGCATGAAACCCGGTGGTGCCTGGAGCAACTCGCCGGTGCGGTCGATCGGCAGGAGGCGGCGGTCGTCCGCGAGCGGGTGCAGCACCACAGTGGTGTCCTTGCGCGCCTCGACGACTTCGTCGAGGTAGCAGATGCCGCCTTCGCGCACGGCGCGCGTCAGCGGCCCGTCGCACCACATGGTCTTGCCGTCGCCGATCAGGTGGCGGCCGACGAGGTCGGCGGCGGTCAGATCGTCATGGCAGGCCACGGTATAGAGCGGCAGGCCGAGGCGGGCGGCCATGTATGCGACAAAGCGTGTCTTGCCGCAACCGGTCGGTCCCTTGATGAGCAGCGGCAGCCGGTTCTTCCATGCGTGCTCGAAGATGCTGATCTCGTCGCCGGAGGCTTCGTAGAACGGAGTGTCGAGGTTCGGGGTGTCCGGCTTCATTGTGCGAGTCCCTTGATGTAGGCGATGGCGATGACGGCCCAGACGAGGACCATCCAGCCCATGGTGACCGCGCGCCACAGCAGCGGTGCGTGGCGTAGCGCCATGAAATCGAGAATGATCACTGCGCCTTTCCAGAACGAGATGACGGCGAGGAGGGCAACGCCCCAGGTGCCCGTCTCGCCCAGTGCGCCCATGGCCCAGGTGGCGATGGTGGCGAGGATCAGCGTGGCCCAGAGCAGGGTGGAGGTACGAGGGGTGCCGTGCATGCTCTTGCTCATGTCGTTCTCCTCAGTGAATGACGTAGACGAGGGGGAACAGCACCAGCCAGACCAGGTCGACCATGTGCCAGTACGCGGCGCCGGTTTCGAGGCCGTTCATCTCGCCGGGACGATAGCGCCCCTGGCGTGCGCCGTTCCACATCGCGATCAGGATCACCAGGCCGAGGATCACATGCATGAAGTGGAAGAAGGTCAGTGACAGATAAAACATGTGGAACGGGCTGCTCGAGAGACTGATGTTGTGCTCGAACGCCGCCGCATACTCGGTGAGCTTGACGAGGATGAAGCCGAAGCCGGTGAGGATGGCGCCGAGCAACCAGTTGGCGCACTCGCGCGATGCCTCGCGCTCGGCGGCCTGCACCGCGCGCACGACGAAGTAGCTCGCCGTGAGCAACAGGATGGTGTTGATCGCGCCGGCGTGGCGGTTGAGCTCGAGCTGCTCGGTGTTGAACAGTTCGATGTTGTTGGCGCGGGTGAAGGCGTAGGCGGCGAAGAAGACGCCGAAGGCGAGCAACTCGGCGAGGATGAAGAACCAGATCGCCAGGTCCCCCGCCAGGCGCGGGGCATTGTCCTGCGCAGGGGCCGAATCCGGGGCGATGGCAGTGTTTGTGGTCATTTGGGGAGCCGGTCGTGTTGGTTTCCCGTGAGTCTAGGAAACCCTGCCCCCGAATAACTTGATCGGGGTTAATTGAGATCCAATCTCGCTTGTAGCCGGGCTTTCTTTTCCAGCCAGTGCCGCGTGACGTCGACCATGCGGCTGGCAAAGCCCCACTCGTTGTCGAACCAGACCATCAGGTTGATCATGCGCGGCCCGACGCTGCGCGTCTGGCTGGCGTCGAGGATCGCCGAGTGCGGATCGTGGTTGAAGTCGATCGACGCATGGGGATCGTCCGAGTACGCGATGAGGCCGCGGTAGCAGCCAGCGGCCGCCTCATGCAGCAAGGCGTTGATCTCGCCGGGATGCAGGTCCCGTGCGAGGGTGAGCACCACGTCGATGGCCGAGACATTGTGCGTGGGGACGCGGATGGCCTTGGCGACGACCCGCCCGGAGAGTTCCGGCAGGAGCCGCTCCACGCCGCGGGCGAGGCCGGTCGACACCGGGATGATCGACTGCATCGCCGAGCGCGTACGGCGCAGGTCGGTGTGATGGTAGCCGTCGATCAGCGGTTGATCGTTCATCGCCGAATGCAGGGTGGTGAGCAGTACCTGCTCGAGGCCGATCTCGCGGTGCAGCAGGTCGAGCACCGGCACGATTGCGTTGGTGGTGCACGAGGCATTCGAAACCAGCTGCTCGTCGCCGTTCAGATGCCCTTCATTGACCCCGAATACCACGGTTGCATCAACGTCCTCGCCGCTGTTGCCGGGGTGCGAGAGCAGCAGTCGTGGACACCCGGCGTGCAGGAAGCGCTGCAAGGCCTCGCGGCCGCCGTACTGTCCCGAGCACTCCACCAGCAGGTCGATGCCGAGCGCGCCCCAGTCCACCCCTTCGGGCGTCGACGCGTGCGTGACCGTGATTTCGTGGCCGGAGATGAGCAGGCTCGATTCCTTGCTGCCGACCGGTTCGGGGAAACGGCCGTGCGTCGAGTCGAAGCGGGTGAGGTAAGTGATGCTGGCCAGGTCGGCCGGCTCGTTGATGGCGACGATGCGGAAGCGCTCGGCGAGTCCCGCTTCGTGCAAGGCTCGGAGGTAGCACCGGCCGATGCGGCCATAGCCGTTGATGGCGACGCGGAAGCGGCTGTCCGGGGAGGCAGGTTTGGCGGTGAGATCGGGAGCGGTCACGTCGAACTCGAGGGCAGGCGGGGATGGGTGGCGGCGGTGGGGTGATCTGCGCACAGGCGATGGAGCCACGGGGTGGTCAACAAACTCAGGGCAGCCGCCATTCTAGCGGTGCGGGCAGCTACGGCGCCCGGAATTGCGCACCCGGGCCGCGGCCACGGCTGACTCGGGCGGCGTGACGAGCAAAAAAAAGGGGCGGCTATCGCCGCCCCAACCCCTTCCCCTGGATCGCCCAGGAGTTGCTACCGAAGAACCTTGTAAATCAGGCCTTGACTGCCTTCGCTTCGCCCTTGATGAAGAAGCTGGCGAGATAGACGATCAGACCAATGAAGAACATCACGCCCGCCCATTCACGCATCCAGTAGAACAGCGTCAGCTGATCCTGGGTGGCCATGAAGGACATCGGAGTGTCCGACACGCGCTGCAGCCAGACCTGCAGGATGCCGGCAGCGGTCAGGAACAGCGTGATGAAGACCATGGCGATCGTCATCAGCCAGAACGACCACATCTCGACGACCTGAGCCTTCTCGCTGTTGGCAGCGCGGCCGCGCATGATCGGCATGGCGTAGCTGATGATCGTCAGCACCACCATCACGTAGGCGCCATAGAAGGCCATGTGGCCGTGTGCCGCGGTGATCTGCGAGCCGTGCGTGAAGTAGTTCACCGGAGCCAGGGTGTGCAGGAAGCCCCACACGCCGGCGCCCAGGAACGCCATCACGCCGGTGCCCAGTGCCCACAGCACGGCCGCCTTGTTCGGATGCTCGCGGCGACGACGGTTCACCATGTTGAAGGCGAACACGGTCATGGCGAAGAACGGGATCGGCTCCAGCGCGGAGAAGATCGAACCCCACCACTGCCAGTATTCCGGCGTACCGATCCAGAAGTAGTGGTGGCCGGTACCGATGATGCCGGTCACGAGCGCCAGGGTGATGATCACGTACAGCCACTTCTCGATGACCTCGCGGTCAACACCGGTCACCTTGATGAGGACGAAGGCGAGCAGCGCGGCCATGATCAGTTCCCAGACGCCTTCCACCCAGAGGTGGACCACCCACCACCAGTAGAACTTGTCGCGGACGAGGTTGACCGGGTTGTAGAAGGAGAACAGGAAGAAGATCGCCAGACCCCACAGGCCCAACAGCAGGACGATGCTGATAACGGTCTTGCGGCCCTTCAGCACGGTCATGGTGATGTTGAACAGGAAGGCCAGTGCCACGACCACGATGCCGATCTTGGTCAGCAAAGGCTGTTCGAGGAACTCCCGGCCCATGGTCGCGAGGATGTCGTTGCCCGTCATCGACGCCAGCGTGCTGTAGGGCACGAGCAGGTAGCCGAGGATGGTCAGCGCCCCTGCGACGAGGAAGACCCAGAACAATGCCAGCGCCAGCTTCGGGCTGAACAGTTCGGTCTCCGCCTCTTCAGGCACGAGGTAGTAGGCCGCCCCCATGAAGCCGAACAGCAGCCACACGATCAGCAGGTTGGTATGCACCATGCGCGCCACGTTGAAGGGGATTTCCGGGAACAGGAAATCGCCCACCACGTATTGCAGGCCCATGATCAGACCGAAGATGATTTGCCCCACGAAAAGCCCGATCGCCGCGATGAAGTAGGGCATGGCGACCGCTTGTGATTTGTATTGCATGGATATCCCCTTTTGGTCTCCAGTGTTCCGATCAGCCCTCGATGTTGGGCGGCCAGTTGGCGGTGTTGATCTCGGACGTGTACTTCAGGAAGGCCACGAGCTGGTCGAGCTGTTCTTCGGTCAGATTGAAGTTCGGCATCTGGCGACGGCCGGGGGCTCCAGTGGGCATGGCCTGCATCCAGGCCTTGATGAAGTCACCGCCACGGCGCTTGTAGACGTTGCCGAGTTCGGGCGCGAAGTAGGCGCCTTCGCCGAGCAACGTGTGGCAGCCGAGACAGTTGTTGACTTCCCAGATGTGCTTGCCGGCTGCGACCTCGGGGGTGATTGCCTGCCGGTTGTCACGATTCGGAAGCTCGCGCTCCGTATCGAAGGTGAGCGCCAGGAACAGAAGGAAGAAGAATACCGTTCCCCCGTAAAAGATGTTCCGCGCCATTGATTTTGTGAAGATACCGCTCATGGAGTACTCCTCATCGCTTGTCTCGTTTTTTCCGAAAAGGTGTCGGTTTGCCCGGGTGGTTCAGGGGTTACAACTGTCCACGGCTAAGCCGATGGTGGGGGCATTGTGGGTGGGGGCCCCCCACCCGCTCCATGATATGAATCAAGATGTAGCGGCAAGGAGGCGCTGATGAGGAATGGAGGCACATCTGACCGGGCGAGGGCGCATCGTCGTTGCGTGTGGTGCTTGCATCTTGCATGCACGGTGCTGCTGGCGGGCGGGGCGGTTCCGGCGCGTACGGAGCCCGTGGCTGCTGGTCAGTGGGTCGCGGTCGACGTGGGGCATACCCTTGAGGCACCTGGGGCGATCAGCGCACGCGGCCGCAGCGAGTTCGAGTTCAATCGCACGCTCGCCCTGCATATCGTCGCCGCACTTGAATCGCGTGGCTTTGCGGTGCGCTTGATCAATGCGGACGGGCGGATCGGCAGCTTGAAGGCGCGCCCCCAGGCTGCTGCAGGGGCAGCCTTCCTCCTGTCGATCCATCACGATTCGGTGGGCGCGCATGAACTGCGGCCCTGGCGCTGGGGCGGCCACTTGCTGGATTACAACGATAAGTTCGCCGGACATTCCTTGTTCGTGTCGCGCGACAACCCGGATACGGCGCGCAGCGTCCTGTGCGCGCGCACCATTGGCGCGCGGCTGCAGCGCATGGGCTTCGAGCCCACGCACAAGAACGGCCTCCGGCGTGCCTATGCAGATCATACCCATGCGGTGCACTACTACGATGGGCTGGCCGTGCTGCGCCATGCGCGGATGCCGGCCGTGCTGTTCGAGGCAGGCGTGATCAAGAACCGGGGTGAGGAAGTGTTGCTGCGCGACCCCGAACGGCAGGCACGCATGGCGGACGGCATCGCGACCGCGATCGCTGCCTGCCTGCGCATGGGCGAACCCGCTGATGACGAGACCGCGGCCGATCGGGTTCAGTCGTGAAGGCGCGCACGGCACCCGGCGGAGGCGCTTCGCGGGGCGCCGCGCGGGTGCCGCGAGGCCGCTTACTTCGCGTTCGGCAGGCGCGACGACACGCCCTGCACGAAGTAGTCCATCTTGCCCAGCGCGGCATCGTCCATGACCGCCCCCGTCGCGAGGCGCTCGGTGCCGGCCTGGTCCACCACCGGCCCGGTGAAGGGGTGGAAGCTGCCTGCGGTGATCTTCGCCTCGAGATCACGCACCATCGCCTGCACGTCCTCGGGGATCGCCGGATTGAGCGGCGTGAGCTTGATCATGCCGTCCTTCATGCCGCCCCACACGCCCTCGGGCTTCCAGGTGCCGGCGAGGACTGCGTCGACGGTGCGCTTGTAGAACTCGCCCCAGTGGTGGGTGGTGGCGGTGAGCTGGGCCTTCGGTCCGTACTTGGACATGTCCGAATGGTAGGCGAAGGCGTGCACGCCCTTTTCTTCGGCGGCCTGCACGGTGGCGGTCGAGTCGGTATGGTGAGTGAGCATGTCGGCGCCTTGCGAGATCAGCGTCATCGCAGCCTCGCGTTCCTTGCCCGGGTCATACCAGCTGTTGGCCCAGATCACGCGCACTTCCACGTTCGGGTTCACGCTGCGCGCGCCCATGGTGAAGGCGTTGATGCCCTGCAGCACCTCCGGGATGGGGAAGGCGCCGACGTAGCCGAGTACGTTGGACTTGGTCATCTTGCCGGCGATCACGCCGTTGAGGTAACGCCCTTCATAGAAGCGCGCGTTGTAGGGGGCGAAGTTCTTCGCCGACTTGTAGCCAGTGGCGTGCAGGAAAGTGACGTTCGGGAATTGGCGGGCGACGCGCTCGACGTAGTTCATGTAGCCGAAGCTGGTGGCGAACACGATCTTGCTGCCGCTGGCGGCAAACTCCCGGATCACGCGTTCGGCGTCTGCACCTTCGGCCACGCTCTCGACATAACGCGTCTCGATGCGGTCGCCAAACGCGGCTTCGAGCGCCTTGCGGCCGAGGTCGTGCTGGAACGTCCAGCCGGCATCGCCGATCGGGCTGACATAGACGAAGCCAACCTTGGCGGGTGCCTCGGCGGCCGCGCTCAGCGGAAGGGTGGCGGCGACAGCGAATGCGGCAGCACACAGCATGAACTGGCGGCGATGGGTCATGGACGAGTCTCCTGAGGCAGTCGTGAAGGCGGGTGTGGGTCGGATGGGATTCAGCCGTGGCGAAGCGCCGGGCCGTGTTCAGCGTTGCGGGTAATGCGCGGTGGCGCGCACGCATTCGGGCACGAGTTCGGGGCCGCGGTAGATCAGGCCGCTGTAGAGCTGGACCAGCTTTGCCCCGGCATCGAGCTTGGCGCGTGCCTGCGCGCCTTCGAGCACCCCGCCTGCTGCGATGATCGGCAATTCGTCGCCGAGCGCCTGTGCAAGTTTGCGCACCACCGTGGTCGAGGCCTCGAACACCGGTGCGCCCGACAGGCCGCCCTGTTCGTTTCCATGGCGGATGCCCTGCACCTGGTCGCGCGCGACCGTCGTGTTGGTGGCGATGACGGCGTCGATGCGGTGGCGGCGCAACGCGTCGGCGATGTTGGTGATCTGTGCGTCCTCGAGATCGGGCGCGATCTTCAGCGTCATGGGTACGTAGCGACCGTGGGTGTCGGCGAGGCGGGTCTGCGCGGCCTTGAGCCGGCCGAGCAGGTCGTCGAGCTCGGACTCGCCCTGCAGCTGGCGCAGGTTCTTCGTGTTGGGCGAAGAGATGTTGACCGTGACATAACTCGCCAATGCATAGACCTTCTCGAGGCAGGCGAGGTAGTCGTCTGCGGCGTGTTCGATCGGGGTGTCGAAGTTCTTGCCGATATTGATGCCGAGGATGCCGCGGAATTTTGCCCCACGCACATGGGCGATCAGCGCATCGACGCCGTGGTTGTTGAACCCCATGCGGTTGATGATGCCCCGCACCTCGGGCAGGCGGAACATGCGTGGGCGCGGGTTGCCGGGCTGTGGTCGCGGCGTGATGGTGCCGATCTCGATGAAGCCGAAGCCCAGCCGGGCCAAGCCGTCGAGCGCTTCACCGTTCTTGTCGAGTCCTGCGGCGAGACCGATCCGGTTGGGGAACTGCAGGCCCATGACCTCGACCGGATCGGCGGCCTGAGGCTGACCGGCGGGCAGCAGCTTGCCAGCCAGATGCAGACTCTGCAGGGTGAAATTGTGTGCGCTTTCGGGGTCGAGCGAAAACAGCAGCGGGCGGGCGAGTTCGTAAAGCATTGCAGGATTGTATCGGTTCGCCCCGTGGCGGTGCAGGGGGCGGTTGAGGAGGCGGGGAATTGAAGGGGTGAGGGGGGCGCTGCGTAGTCCGCGGAAAGGTCCGACCGCTCACGGTTGTGTCCGCAGCGGCTGCCAGATCCCGTCCTGCAGAGCCTCGAGCGGCCGAAAGCGCGACTTGTAGGCCATCTTCCCGCTCTCCTCGATCCAGTAGCCCAGATAGACGTGGGGCAGTCCGAGGCGGCGGGCGGCTTCGATCTGCCACAGGATGCCGTAGGTGCCCAGCGCGCTGCGCGGCAGCCTCGGTTCGTAGAAGGTATATACGCTGGACAGCCCGTCGCTGAGGCAGTCGATCACGCTCACCATCCGCAGCATGCCGTATTCGCGAAACTCGATCAGGCGCGTGTCGACATGGCTTTGCAGCAGGAAATGGCTGAACTGCTCGCGGTTGTCCAGATCCATCCCGCCGCCCGCATGTCGTGCCGCCTGGTAGCGCTGGTAAAGCTGGAAGTGTTCTTCGTGCAAGGCGAGTGGGCGCTCCGTGCTTGTCAGGCCGCTATGCAACTTCCACGCGCGGCGCTGGCTGCGGTCGGGGCGGAAGTCCTGCACCGGGATGCGCACGGGCACGCAGGCCTTGCAGCTGTCACAGTGGGGCCGGTAGGTGAACACGCCGCTGCGGCGAAAGCCGCGACGCACAAGCTCGCTGTAGATAGGGGTGTCGATCAGGTGTCCAGGTGTGGCGACCTGCGAGCGTGCGCTGCGCTCGGGGAGGTAGGAGCAGGCATAGGGCGCTGTTGCATAAAACTGGATCAGCGCATAGGGGTAGTCCTGTTGCATTGCCTCGTTCGCCAGACAGGGTTGGGTTCAGGGCCAGTCGAAGTCGTCCATGGCGTCCGCAGCCCATTTGGCCGGCGCATCGCCTGCGGCCACGAGCTGCTGCAGTGCCATGATGAACCGTGCGCGCGGTATCTCCCGTGCGCCCATCGACAGCAGGTGGCGTGTGGTCATCTGGCAGTCGATCATGCCATAGCCGCGCGCTGCGAGCAGCCGTGCGAGGTGGGCAAGCGCGACTTTGGATGCATCGGTTTCGAGCGAGAACATGGACTCGCCGAAGAACATCCGCCCCAGCGCGATGCCGTACAGGCCGCCGACCAGCCGTTCATCCTGCCAGCATTCGACGCTGTGGGCATAGCCGAGTTCATGCATGTGACGGTAAGCGGCCTGCATGGAGGGGGTGATCCAGGTTCCGAGGCCGGGCTCGCGCGGCGCGGCACAGGCGCGCACGACCGCGGCGAAGTCGGTGTCGGCACGCACTTCAAAACGCCGGCGGCGCAGCGTCTTGCGTAGCGAGTGGCTGATGTGGACGTGCCCGGGGTCGAGCACCAGGCGCGGATCGGGCGTCCACCAAAGGATGGGCTCTCCGGCGCTGAACCACGGGAAGATGCCGCGCCGATAGGCGGCCAGGAGCCAGGGCGGCGTGAGCGCGCCGCCCGCGGCGATCAGGCCATTGGGCTCGGCCAGCGCCGCCGTGTCGGGCGGAAACTCCGGCGCATCGCCCAGCCAGGAAATCATGGTTTCGGGGTGGAGAAGCTGCGGCCTGTGTCGCCATCGGGGAAAGTGACCACATGGTCCACATCCAGCCGGATCCCGATGTGCTCGCCGACTGCGTGGTTGTGATGGCTGGGCACCAGTGACAACACCCGTGCCCCGCTTCCAAGGCGCAGAGTGTAGAGGATGTCCGCGCCGCGGAACGCCTTGTGGGCGACCTCGGCCACGAGCGGACTGGTGTCATCGTGCACGATGTCGTCGGGACGCAGCAGCACGTCGACCTCGCTGCCGTGCGCGCAGGCAGCGCAGTTCTCCCCGCATACCAGCGGTGTGCTGCTGTTGAGCACGCCGAGCTCGACTTGTACGCGCTGGTCGTCGAGCACCCTGCCGCGCACAAAGGCGCCCTGGCCGATGAAATCGGCTACGAACCGGTTCGCCGGGCGGTGATACAGGTTGTAGGGGGTATCCCACTGCTGGATGCGCCCTTCGTGCATCAGACCGATCTCGTCCGCGACCGCAAAGGCCTCGTGCTGGTCGTGGGTGACGAGGATTGCCGTGGTGTCTGTGGACTTGATGATGTCTCGCACCTCGTAGGAGAGCCTTTCGCGCAATTCGACGTCGAGATTGGAGAAGGGCTCATCGAGCAGCAGCAGGCTGGGACGCGGCGCGAGCGCGCGCGCGAGCGCGATCCGTTGCTGCTGGCCGCCGGACATCTCGTGGGGGAACTTGCCCCCCTGGCTGCCGAGCCCGACGAGTGCGAGCAGTTCCTCCACGCGCCGGCGCCGCTCGGTCGGTGTCTCTCCCCGCAGGCCGAAGGCGATGTTGTCGGCCACCGAAAGATGCGGGAAGAGCGCGTAGTCCTGAAAAACCATGCCGATGCGCCGCCGCTCGGGGGGCACGCTGTGGGCCGGCGTGCTGACGATCTCTCCGTCGAGCCGGATGTGGCCGGAAGCGAGCCGTTCGAACCCCGCGATGCAGCGCAGCACCGTGGTCTTGCCGCAGCCGGAGGGGCCCAGCAGGCAGCCGATGCGCCCCTTGGCGAGGTGCAGCGAGAGTTGGCGCACGACCACATTGTCGCCGAAGGCAAGATCGATGCGGTCTAGTTCGAGGTGGGACATGGGCCGGATCCAGGGGAGGAACGGGTGCGACGGCAGGGGCTGCAGGGCTGAGGGGGCGAGGCGTCGATTATTGCACCGCAGGTTTCCAAATGCGATCAATTATAATTCGCCGACAGCAGCGGAGCCGGCCGATGTGCGGCCAGGCCCCGATCAGACGGGAACGGAATGAATTCTTCGGGAGTATGGGGCGCAAGGCGCCTGCAGGGGTCGACACTCACGCTGTCCGCGGTGCTGGTTGCTGCACTGATCGCGGCGCCGGTGCTGTCGGTGTTCTCCAACGTGTTCGTGGGGCAGACCAGCGACACCTGGGCGCATCTGGCCGATACCGTGCTGGGCGAGTTCGTCTTCAACACCGTCGTGCTGTGTGTCGGCGTGGGCCTGGGTGTGGCCTCGATCGGGGTAACGGCGGCCTGGTTGACCACGATGCTTGATTTTCCCGGGCGGCGCTTCTTCGAGTGGGCGCTGGTGCTGCCACTGGCCATGCCTGCCTACGTGATGGCCTACGTATATACCGACTTCCTCCAGTTCGTCGGTCCGGTGCAGAGCGGGCTGCGGGAAGCCTTCGGCTGGCGGCACGGCGATTACTGGTTTCCGGATGTGCGCAGCGTCGGTGGCGCGGTGGCGATGTTCATGTTCGTGCTCTATCCCTACGTTTACATGATTGCCCGCGCGGCCTTTCTCGAGCGCGCGGGGGGCATGCTCGAGGCCGCCCGCTCGCTGGGGCTTGGACCGTGGTCCTCGTTCTTCCGCGTTTCGCTGCCGCTGGCTCGACCGGCGGTGGTCGCGGGCACGGCGCTGGCGCTGATGGAAACGCTGGCCGATTTCGGGACCGTGTCCTACTTCGGCGTGCAGACCTTCACGACCGGGATTTACCGTGCCTGGTTTTCGCTCGGTGATCGCATCGCTGCCGCGCAGCTTTCTGCAGCGCTGCTCGCTTTTGTGGTGCTCGTGCTCGCGCTCGAACATCTTTCGCGCGGGCGTGCGCGTTTCAACAACACTTCGCGCCAGGCGGCGCTCCCGGTGCGGGTCAGCCTGAGCGGTGGACGAGGCTGGCTCGCCGCCTTCGCCTGCTTCATGCCCTTGCTGCTCGGCTTTCTGCTGCCGGCCGGTCTGCTGCTGGAGATGGCGTTGGTTGAGGGGGATGCCCAGCTCGGTGCCCGTTTCGTGCAATTGGCCCGCAACAGCTTCGTGCTGGCCGCGATCACCGCCTTTATCGCGGTGCTGCTTGCCGTGCTGCTCGCCTATGCGGCGCGTCTTGCGCGCTCGCAGCTGCCACGCGCGCTGAACCGGGTGGTTGGGTTGGGTTACGCCGTGCCTGGTTCGGTGATTGCGGTCGGGGTGCTGATCCCGCTCACGCGGCTGGACAACTGGCTGGCGCACAGTTGGGAGGCGCTGTTCGGGGTCAATCCCGGGCTGGTGTTCACGGGAGGCATCGCGGCGCTGGTGTACGCCTACCTGGCGCGCTTCCTCTCGGTGGGGCTGCAGACCGTGGAGTCCAGCCTGGGCAAGATCACGCCGAGCATGGACGACGCCTCGCGCAGTCTCGGTGCCGGCAAGTGGGAGACCTTGCGCCGCGTGCACATGCCGATGCTGCGCGGAAGCCTGCTGACCGCCGGCCTGCTGGTGTTCGTCGACGTGATGAAGGAGTTGCCGGCAACGCTGGTGATCCGTCCGTTCAACTTCGATACGCTGGCGACACAGGCACACACCCTTGCTGCGGACGAGCGCCTGAGCGAGGCCTCGACGGCCGCGCTGATCATCGTCGCCGTTGGCCTGTTGCCGATGATCGTGATCTCCCGCCAGATCCTTGGCACGAGCCGGCGGCGCAGCTGAGATGCAAGGTGGGCGCCCCCGGGTGGGGTGGCGTCTTCGCCCGCGTGCCTGCTCATCGGCTGCACAGCGTGAAAAATTGCCCCATTGCGCGGTTGTGCGATCGCACATGAATACGAGGCTGGGGGATAATCGCGGCCACGAGAATAAAGCCAAGAACATGAAATCGATCGTATGGGGTCCGGTGCCTGCGCTGCGGCTTCCTCTCCTTTCAGCGCCGCCGTGTTCCGATGCCCCTTTCGCCGTTGCGGCGCAGGGGGGTGTTGCCCTCATCCTGCGAGCAGGCTGGCGATGCAGCGTGTGCTAGGCATGAAAGGCGAGATCGCCCGTCCCTATGGCTGGGCAACTCTGCTGAGCGTGGTTTTCTGCGGGACGCTGTTCGTTCACGCCAACCTGTTTCCAACCCCTGAGCATTATCTCGCCCTGCATGCCGGGCTGGAGTTCTTCTCGGTTGCGGTGTCGGTGATGGTGCTGGCCCTGGGGTGGAACCTGCGCAAGGCAGTCGGCAGTGCGCGGCGGGTCTGGCTTGGTGCCGCCTTCCTCGGCGCAGGGTTGCTCGATCTGGCGCACACGCTCTCGTATGCGGGCATGCCGCTCTTCATCACGCCCAGCGGCACCGAGAAGGCGATCCATTTCTGGCTTGCGGCGCGGACTCTGGTGCTCATCGGCCTGATCGGCTATCCCTTCGTGGGGGATGGGCGCTGGTCGTCCGCGCGCGCTTTGGTCGTCACCGGAGGAGGCCTTGCGCTGGCGCTGGCATGGAGCTGGATGGTGCTCTTCCTGCCCGATCGCATGCCGCACACCTTCGTGCCGGGGCAGGGCGTCACGACGCTCAAGCTGGCGGTCGAATACGTGCTCGCCGGGTTGTATCTGCTCGCGGCCGTGCTGCTCGCAAGGCATGCAATGGTGAAGCGGGACAAGTCGGCGAACTGGCTTGCTGCGGCGGCCTGGGTGCTTGCCCTCACCGAGCTCTATTTCACGCTCTATGTGGACGTGAGCGACTTCTTCAACGTCATGGGGCACGTGTTCAAGATCGCGGGCTTTGCGATGATCTACCGGGCGGTCTTCGTGTCGGGCGTGCGCGAGCCTCACGACGCGCTGGCCCGCGAGCGGGCGCTGCTGAGGGCACTGATCGATTCGGTGCCGGACCTGATCGCATTCCGCGATCTGCGCGGGCGCTTCCTGGGTTGCAACAAGGCCTTCGCGGCGGCATACGGTGTGCGGGAAGCGGAGTTGCTCGGGCGCCGAGAGACCGATGTCTTCCCGCAGCTTGCAGGATTGGCGGGAGGCACGCCGGACGCGGTGGTCGCTGAAGCCGTGCGTGTGGAAGAGTGGCTGGAAGGGCCGGATGGCACCCTGCGCCTGCTCGACACGCTGCGCGCGCCGTTCTGCGACGAGCGCGGCGAGAGCCTCGGCGAGATCCGGGTCAGCCGCGATTTCACCGAGCGGCGCAGGGTGCGCGAGCAGATCGCAGAGCGTGAGCGGCGGGTCATGCTTGCGCTCGAGGGCGCGGAGCTGGGTCTCTGGGACTGGGATGTGCCAAGCGGGCGGACAAGCTATAGCCCGGCCTGGGGCCGGATGCTTGGCTTCGAGCCGCATGAGTTCGAGCAGGATGTGGAAACCTGGGAGTCGCTGGTCCATCCCGACGACTGGAGCGACATCCGCAACTCGCTCGAGCCGCACCTGCGCGGCGAAAGGGACGCCTATCAGGCCGAGTACCGGCTTCGGCACAAGGACGGGAGATGGGTGTGGGTGCTCGCCGCAGGTCGGGTGCTGGACCGTGACGAGCGCGGGCAGGCGCTACGCATGGTTGGCATCCTGCAGGATGTTTCGCAGCGCAAGGTGATGGAAGAGAGCCTTGTCCAGCTTGCGACCAGCGACCCCCTGACCGGGCTCTGGAATCGCCGACACTTTGCGGAGATGGTGCGCGGCGAACTCGGACGGCTGCGCAGACATCAGTCGACGGCCGGGCTGCTCCTGCTGGATCTCGATCACTTCAAGCGCATCAACGATACCCATGGTCACGCAGCCGGCGACGAGGTGCTGCGTCACTTCACAGCGACCGTTACCGCCCAGCTTCGTGAGGCAGACGTGTTCGCCCGGCTAGGGGGCGAGGAGTTTGCCATCCTGCTGCCGTGTATCGATGCGCGCGGTGCGCTGCGTGTTGCCGAGCGGCTATGCCGTATCGTTGCGGCGCATCCGGCGGCGATCGACTCGGGCCCGCTTGTGTTCACGGTCAGTATCGGCGTCACCATGTTGTCGCTGGACGATGAGGACCACGAAGCCGCTTACGCACGTGCGGACGAGGCCTTGTATGAAGCGAAGCATGCCGGACGCAATCGCGCCCTGATGTCCTCGGCGGACCGGGAGGATGCTGGGGGACTGGCCGCCGACGTGTCGCCGGCCAGTCTGTAGGCCGCCGCAAGCGGCGACCCGGTGGGCGCTCAGCGGTAACCGGCGCGGTCGAAGATGCGCTGGGCTTCCGCCACGGTGTCGGCGAGCTCGCCGATCGGCAGGGTGTCGGCCTTGAATTCGCCGAGTTTCGTCAGTGCGGCGTTCTCGACCTTGACCGTGGGCACGACCGGCCATTCGTTGTTGCCGTTGGCGAAGTAGGCCTGCGCCGAGTCCGAGGCGAGATATTCAAGGAATTTCACTGCAGCTTCCTTGTTCGGCGCGTGCTTCAGCATGCCTGCGCCGGAGACGTTGATGTGCGTGCCCCAGCTTTGCTGGTTGGGCCACACGGCCTGGATGCTGGCCACGGCACGCTGGTCTTCCTCCTTGGGCGAATTCATCAGCCGCGCCAGGTAGTAGCTGTTCGCGATCGCCACGCCGCATTCGCCTGCAGCGACGGCGCGGATCTGGTCGGTGTCGCCGCCCTTGGGCGCGCGTGCGAAGTTGGCGACCAGGCCTTCGGCCCATTTCGCGGCGGCTTCTGCGCCGTTGTGCTTGATCAGCGCAGCGCCTAGCGACAGGTTGTAAGGATGGCTGCCCGAGCGGGTGCATACCTTGCCCTTGAGCGCAGGATCCGCAAGCTGCTCGTAGGTCTGCACCTGCTCGGCCTTGACCAGCTCCGGGTTGTAGACGATGACGCGCGCGCGGGTGGAGTAGGAGAACCAGTTCGGCGCACGCAGGTGTGCCGGGATGCGGGCTTCGAGCGCCTCCGACTTGACCGGCTCGAAGATCCCGAGCTCATCGGCCTTGGCCAGGCGTGATGCATCCACGGTGATGAAAATGTCGGCCGGGCTGTTGGCGCCTTCGTTGCGGATACGTTCGAGGAGCTCGTCTTCCTTCGCCTCGATGCGGTTGATCTTGATGCCGGTCTGCTTGGTGAAATCGCCGTACAACTGCTCGTCGGTCTGGTAGTGACGGGCGGAGTAGATATTCAGCTCGGCAGCGGCTGCGGTGCCGGCAACGCCGAATGCGGCGAGCAATGAGGCGAGTACGGCCTTCTTCATCATGTTGGAGAACCCCCGGGTTGTTGATCTTGCAGCGCGATAATAACGAGAAGAATTCCCAGTTGCAAACGGATCGCATTAGCGGCATTATCGATGAGAATCATTCGCAACAATTAAGGGGGATTCATGAATGCACTGCTCGTGGGGGCCGACCGTCTGGGCAATATTCCCGATGTCCTCGGCAGCTTCGGAATACGCATCGCCGCGCATGTGAGCGGGCGGGACACCACACACCAGCGACGCAGCGCGCCCTTGCCGAGCGGCATTGGCGTGGTGATCCTGTTTACAGACTTCATCGGGCACAACGTGATGCAGCGCTTTCGCGAGGCGGCAAGTCGCGAGGGGGTGATGTTCGTCTGCTGCCGACGGTCGACCTGCGCGCTGCAGCAGGCGCTGGGCAAGCGGCTGGGGGAGCGCTGTGCATCGTGCGAGATCGACTGCAAGCATCGTGAGGGCGCACGCAGCACGCGGAACTGAACCTGCGGCGTCAGAAACAAGAAAGCCCGGAGTTTGACGCCGGGCTTTCTTGTTTCTGGGATGTCGACGCGCTTCAGCGTGCCGTAAGCAGCGCTGAAGATGCGTTGCCGAGTGTCGGTTCGTCGATCAGTCTGCGCGCGCCATTGAAGCGTTTTGCCCAGTAGCGGGTGCCGATGCTCTCAACACGCACCTTGCCGCCGCGGGAGGGGGCGTGCACGAACTTTCCGTCGCCCAGATAAATGCCCACGTGAGAGAAGGTGCGGCGCATCGTGTTGAAGAACACCAGGTCGCCGGGTTGCAGATCGGAGCGGCTGATCTTGTCCCCCAGGCCCGCCATCTGGCGTGCAGTACGGGGCAGATCCAGCCCTACGGCGTTCCGGAACACGTTGAGCACCAGGCCGCTGCAGTCGAGCCCGGTCTCGGGAGAGGTGCCGCCGAAGCGGTAGGGAATGCCGAGGTGGCTCAGCGCTTCGTCAACCAGTTGTGCTGCCGCCGTAACGTACTCATCGCCTGCGCTCGCCCGGGACGATTCCTGCATGCGTGCGGCCTGATCCGCGTGTGTGACCGGCACATACGCGGTTGAGATGAGCAGCGCGAAAGCGATAGCACGAAAAAACATTCGGCGGAATATACGCACCGACATCGAACTTGTAAATGGAAATGTCTGCTTGCCGAAGCTGCTAGCTGAAATGCCCGGCGACCCGCCGCGGCGGGCGGCGTAGCGTAGGGCATTTCGCGTGGTGCCTGCTCAGATCTTGAGCTTGTGGCGGAAGGCCTGTTCGTGCTCGGCCAGCCCACGCGGCGTGGCAACCCCGAGCGAGAGCGCACGTGCCTGTGCCGCGAGGAAGAGCTGCGCGATCGCCCAGCCGTCGCCGAGTGCGTGGTGACGCTGGAAGGTTTCGATGCCGAAGGCCGTCATCCAGTCGCCGAGCCGGCTGGGGCGCTCCAGCTTTTCGGGGAACAGTGAGGGCAGCAGGAAGTAGAGGTCGAGCCAGAGAAGCTCGGTGGTGAGCGCGAGGTGCTCCTGCAGTGCACGCTCGAGCATGTTGCGATTGAACGAGGCGTTGAACACCACGAGCGGATTCTTCCCCGTGATGGCGAGCAGACCGACGAGTGCCTCGGCAGGTGAGGGGTCGAGCCGTGCGTAATAGGCATCCGCTGGGCGGATCAGGCCGCCATCCACGCCAATGGCGGCGACTGCGAGCAGGCGGTCGCGCTCCAGGTCCAGCCCCGAGGCTTCGGTGTTGAGGACCACATAGCGTGTTTCGAAGTGCGGCCGGCTGCGCCGCGCACGCGGCAAGGCCTGCCAGTCCTGCAGGGCCTGTCCAGCCGCCGCATCGAGTTTGACCGAGCCGCCGCGGGCGGCCTTGAGGCGTGAGAGCAGGCTCATATCTGGTAATCCAGCTTGAGTCGCAACTGGAGCTTGCGCGCCTGGCGGAAGGCTTCCTTGAGGATGCGGCGGTCGAGTTCGTTCAGCGATTCCGGGTTGACGCGGTTGTCCTCCGGGGCGTCGTGCTCGGTCTCCAGATGCTGGGCGCGCAGACGCAGGAGCTGGATGAAGTTGAAGCCATCGATCATGGCGTCGACCTCTTCGGCTGACATGCCGATCCGGGCTGCGGCCTGACGCAGGCGCTGCACGGTGCTGCTGGAGTCCACGCCGGTGCGCAAGGCGAGGATGCGGGCGACGTCCACGAACAGGCGGGCACCCGACTTCTTGAGGTCGATCGTGCCGTCGTCTTCCAGCACGAAGTCGCGGATACGCCCAAGCGGCGGCAGCACCTTGAGCGCATTCACCGCCATCATGCGCAGGAAGCTGCTGTTGCCCTTGACCGTCTTGTTGAGCCAGCTGCGCAGTTGATCCTCGAAGCGCGGGTTGCCATACAGGATGCGGAAATCGAAGAAGATCGACGCATTGAGCAGGGCCTGGGGGTCGGGCTCGCGGATCCAGTCGCCGAACCGTGATTTCCATTCGTCGAGGGTAAGGCAGAGTTCCGGGTTGCTCGCCATGATGTTGCCCTTGCAGAGCGGGAATCCGCAGGCGGCGAGGTCTTCGTTGACCGTCTGCGCGAAGGCGAGCAGGCGCTTGCGTGCGCCGTCGACCGACTGCCCCTCCATGGCGCGAAAGACAATCCCGTTGTCCTGGTCGGTGGAGAGCGTTTGTTCGTGCCGGCCTTCCGAGCCGAACGCGAACCAGCCGAAATCGATGCCGAGCAGGTCGTGGCGTTCGCGCGCCAGCACGATGATGCGCCGGGTCAGTGCATCATTGAGTGCCGAGATGAACTGAGTGAGCTGCTCGGCGCCAATGCCCTGTGCGATAAGGTTGAGCGCGAGCTGGCGGATGTCGCCGCTGGCGTGCCGCAGGGCTTCGATGTCCGCGGCGTTGTCGATGCCGGCACGGATCTGGCGCAGGCTGATGCGCTGCAGCGAGAACAGGTCACGCTCGGACACCACGCCCTTGAGCACGCCGTCGACATCGACCACGAGCAGGTGGCGTACGCCGTGTGTCGCCATCTCCAGCGCAGCGTCGTAGGCGGATGCCGATTGCGGCAGCTGGTGCGGGTTGGCGGTCATCAGCTCGCCGATCGGTCGCGACAGGTCGAAGCCAGCGAGGATCACTCGCGGCAGCAGGTCACTCTGAGTCAGTACGCCGACCGGGCGGGTCTGTTCGTCCACCACGACCATGCAGCCCAGGCGCAACTCGCTCATGCGCTCGAGCGCCTCGCGGGTGGGTGTTTCGGGCGTGACGAAGACGGGCTCCTTCTGGATCAGCTTGCCCAGCGCCGTGGTCATGGTCTGCTGTTCGGCGGCGCGCTGCGCGAAGGCGGTTTGTAGCTGCTGGCGCGACTGGTTCAGCAGGCTGGCGATGTACTGCGTGCAGAACAGGTGGAGGACCGGGCTGATCTGCATCAGGTGGAGGAACTCGTCCGTCGTGATCTGGTAGCAGAAGCTGTCCTCCACCGCCACATACGCGTTGGTCGAAGGCCGGCGTGCCGAGATCGCACCGATCGGGAAGCACTCGCCAGGGCCAAGCGTCAGGCTGGCATACTCAGTCACCGTGGTCGAGCCCGTTTGACGCGCCTGGATCTTGCCCCGCTGCACGATGTGGAAATGCTTGGGAACCCCCATCTCGGGGGTGAGGATGTCCGCGCCGCGCGGGAAGAAGCTCAGCACTGCGCGCTCGGCAAGAAATGCGAGCGCTTCCGCCTCCATGCGGTTGAATGGAGAAAAATTGCGCAGGAAATCCGTGCTGGCACCCACCAGCAGGTCGGCGGCTTCGGTACTCATGGCGGCTCGATCGACGAAGGAATCCGCCGATTATAGGTGAGCAGCCCGATGATGCGGCGGGCGGATCCGGGCTGCAGCGGCGTGCCATCCCCGGCGGGGGGCGCACGCGCAGGCCGTGGCCTCCTTTGCAGGAGGGGATTTGTCGAGGGACGGGGCGTGTGCGGGCGAGGTGCCCCTGCGTGCGGAACCCGCGGCTCAGAGCACCTCTGCGGCGTAGTCCGCCAGCCGGGAGCGTTCACCGCGCTGCAGCGTGATGTGGCCGGCATGCGCCCAGCCCTTGAAGCGGTCGACCACGAAGGTCAGCCCGGACGAGCCTTCCGTGAGGTAAGGGGTGTCGATCTGTGCGATGTTGCCCATGCATACCACCTTGGTGCCGGGGCCTGCGCGGGTGATCAGGGTCTTCATCTGCTTGGGCGTGAGGTTTTGCGCCTCGTCGATGATGAGGAACTTGTTGAGGAAGGTCCGCCCGCGCATGAAATTCAGGCTCTTGATCTTGATGCGGCTGCGGATCAGGTCGCGGGTGGCGGCGCGGCCCCAGTCACCGCCCTCGCCGGCAGTGCCGTTGAGCACGTCGAGGTTGTCTTCGAGCGCGCCCATCCACGGCGCCATCTTTTCTTCCTCGGTGCCGGGCAGAAAACCGATGTCCTCGCCCACCGGCACGGTGACCCGGGTCATGATGATCTCGCTGTAGCGCTTCGATTCGAGCACCTGGGTGAGCCCGGCGGCGAGCGTCAGGAGGGTCTTGCCGGTGCCGGCCTGGCCCAGCAGGGTGACGAAGTCGATCTCCGGGTTCATCAGCAGGTTGAGCGCGAAGTTTTGCTCCCGGTTGCGCGCGGTGATGCCCCATACGTTGTTGCGTTGGTGGCTGAAGTCGACCAGTGTCTCCAGCACCACGCTACGGCCTTCCTTTTCCTTCACCCAGGCTTGCAGGGCCGGCTCCCCGTCCTGGTACACGAACTCGTTGACCAGCATCTCGGGTGCGAGCGGGCCGCTCAGTCGGTAGTAGGTGTGCGCCTCCTCCTTCCACGACTGCATGCCACGCCCGTGCGCGTCCCAGAAGTCGGGCGGCAGTTCGCGCGTGCCGGTGTACAGCAGGTCGCTGTCCTCGAGCACCTTGTCGTTGAAGTAGTCCTGCGCCGCCAGCCCGAGCGCGCGGGCCTTGATGCGCATGTTGATGTCCTTGGACACCAGGATGACTTCGCGCTGCGGGTGCTTGTCGGCGAGGAACATCACCACGGCGAGGATCTGGTTGTCGCCACGGGCGGTGGGTAGCGCGGCTGGCAGGGCTACGTCGATGGCCTCGGTCTGCAGGTAGAGCCGGCCCGTGGCGAGCCCGCGCGATGGCCCTTCAAGCGCGATCCCGGCCTCGATGCCGTTCTCGGACTGCGACACGATCTCGTCGAGCATGCGGCTCGCCTGGCGCGTGTTGCGCGCCACTTCGCTCGTGCCCTTCTTGTTGTTGTCCAGCTCCTCGAGGGTCATGATCGGCACGTACAGATCATGCTCCTCGAAGCGGTAAAGGCTGGTGGGGTCGTGCATGAGCACGTTGGTGTCGAGCACGAAGAGCTTGCACGCACCGCCGTGCGGCGCGGTTGCGCGCGCGGTGCGTGTCCGGCGCGCCGTCCCGGATGCTGCGGCGGCCTTGGGCTTGGGTTCGGGGGTGGTCTGCGTGGCGGGGGCTTGGCGTTTCGCGGGCATTGGGCGGGCGGATCCGTTCGGTGGCGGGGAGGGCGGCGGGACGGGCCGGGGCGCGGCCTTCCCGGCGGGGCGTCAGAGGGCGCGTGCGGCGGCGAGGACTTCCTCGGCGTGCCCGGGAACCTTCACGCTGCGCCATTCGCGCGCGATGTCACCCCCGGCATCGATGAGGAAGGTGCTGCGCTCGATGCCGCGCAGCTGCTTGCCGTACATGTTCTTGAGCTTCATCACGCCGAAGGCTTCGCAGGCCTTTTCCTCCGGGTCGGAGATCAGTTCGAAGGGAAGTGCCAGCTTCGCCTTGAAGTTCTCGTGGCTGCGGAGGCTGTCGCGGCTGAGACCATAGACCCGGCATCCGGCTGCGGCGAAGTCCGCGTGCAGTGCAGCGAAATCGCGGGTTTCGTTGGTGCAGCCGGGGGTGTTGTCCTTGGGATAGAAATAGAGCACCAGCTTTTGACCGCGCAGCGCGGACAGGGTGACCGTCTGGTCCCCGGTGGCGGCCAGGCTGAAGTCGGGGGCGGGATGTGCGCTCATGCTTTCTCCTTTTCTGCTTGTCGATGCGCCTGCGCAGGCGAGGCGGCGGGCAGCCCGGCCGGTGCGCGGGGTTCAGGGTAGCGGAAAGGCCGGCTCGCGGTGAACATCTTGTTGAACCCAGGTTACCGGATGGTTGCAGCCTGGTGGCGGCGTCAACGCTCGTGGAGCAGGGCGAGTGTCACCGCGCGGCCCTCGCCGACGAGGATGTTGTAGGTCCGGCACGCGGCGGCGAAGTCCATGAACTCGAAGCCGATCCTGGCCTCGATCAGCGGGCGCAGGAGCTCGGGGGCAGGAAAGCGCTGGCGGCGGCCGGTACCGACGAGCAGGATCTCGGCGCCAGATTCCGCTGCGGCTGCCAGGTCGCTCGGGGTGAGCCCGGACAGGTCACCCGCCGCCGCAGGCGCCCAGCCGGTGACGACCTGCCCGGCGCTGACGAGCAGATTGCCCTCGTGGCGCTCCTTGCCCACCATGACGTGGTCGTCGGCATAGGCGGTGATGATGTTGGTGTTGGCGTTTTTGTCCTGGTAGAGCTTCATTGCGCGTTCCTGGTCGAGGGGCTGCTCGCGTTGCATGGGTGAAATTGCCGCGGTGCGGGAGCGGGGCTAAGATAGCAATCTTTTGCAGGGCCGGAAAACGGCAATGCGCGTATCCATCGATCAGGAAGGGTTGGCATGAAAGCGGTGAAGACACTCGAACTCGCGACGGCATCTCCGGAACCGGTGATCAAGGCCGAGGCGGGCGCGGCTGCACCGCGCCCCATCCGCAAGTCGGCCAAGCTGGCCGAAGTCTGCTACGACATCCGTGGTCCGGTGCTGGTGCGCGCCAAGCAGATGGAGGACGAGGGCCACAAGATCATCAAGCTCAACATCGGCAACCTCGCTGCGTTCGGCTTCGATTCGCCCGAAGAGATCCAGATGGACATGATCCGCAACCTGCCCAACGCGGCCGGCTACTCGGACTCCAAGGGCATCTTCTCCGCGCGCAAGGCGGTGATGCACTACACGCAGCAGAAGGGCATCAAGGGTGTCACGATCGAGGATATCTACATCGGCAATGGCGTCTCCGAGCTGATCGTCATGGCGATGAATGCGCTGCTCGACGCCGGTGACGAGGTGCTGGTGCCGGCGCCCGACTACCCGCTGTGGACCGCAGCGGTGAGCCTGTCGGGCGGCAGGCCGGTGCACTACCTGTGCGACGAGTCGCGCGGCTGGTTGCCTGACATCGAGGACATGCGCGCCAAGATCAACGCCAATACGCGCGCGATCGTGGTGATCAATCCGAACAACCCCACCGGCGCGGTGTATCCGGACGAAACGCTCAAGCAGATCATCGAACTCGCGCGCGAGCACGACCTGATCATCTATGCCGACGAGGTCTATGACAAGGTGCTGTACGAGGGCGTGAAGCACACGTCCATGGCGGCCTTGTCGGAGGATGTTCTCACCATCATTTTCAATGGCCTGTCGAAGAACTACCGCTCCTGCGGCTACCGTGCCGGCTGGATGGTGGTGTGCGGCGACAAGCGTCGGGCGGGCGATTACATCGAGGGGCTGAACATGCTGGCCTCGATGCGTCTGTGCGCCAACGTGCCCGGCCAGTACGCGATCCAGACCGCGCTCGGCGGTTATCAGAGCATCGACGACCTGGTGGCCGAGGGGGGGCGCATGCGTCGCCAGCGCGACCTGGCGTGGGAACTGATCACCCAGATCCCGGGGGTTTCCTGCGTGAAGCCCGACGCGACGCTGTACATGTTTCCGAAGCTGGATCCGAGGATCTATCCGATCGAGGACGACCAGGCCTTCATCGCCGAACTGCTGGAGGAAGAGCGCGTGCTGCTGGTGCAGGGCTCGGGCTTCAACTGGCCGTATCCCGATCACTTCCGCCTCGTCTTCCTGCCGCATGAAGACGACCTGCGCGACGCGATCGGCCGCATCGCCCGCTTCCTCGAAAACTATCGCAAGCGCCACGGCACCTGAATCGCGGCGTACTCGTCACCACTCACTCACCACGGAACACACTGCATGAAACCGATCAATGTTGGCCTGCTGGGCATCGGTACCGTCGGCGGCGGCACCTTCACCGTTCTGAAGCGCAACGCGGAAGAAATCACCCGTCGCGCCGGTCGCCCGATCGTCATCACCACCGTGGCCGACAAGAACCTCGAGCTGGCGCGCAAGGTCACCGGCGGTGACGCGAAGCTCACAGACGACGCCTTCGCAGTGGTGACGGATCCTGAGATCGACATCGTCGTCGAGCTGATCGGTGGCTACGGCGTGGCCAAGGAACTGGTGCTCAAGGCGATCGAAAATGGAAAGCACGTGGTCACCGCCAACAAGGCGCTGCTGGCCGTGCATGGCAACGAGATCTTCGCCGCGGCGCAGAAGAAGGGGGTGATGGTGGCCTTCGAGGCGGCGGTCGCCGGTGGCATCCCGATCATCAAGGCGCTGCGCGAAGGCCTCACCGCCAACCGCATCGAGTGGCTGGCGGGCATCATCAATGGCACGACCAACTTCATCCTGTCCGAGATGCGCGACAAGGGTCTGCCTTTTGCCGAGGTGCTGAAGGAAGCCCAGGCGCTCGGTTACGCCGAGGCCGATCCGACCTTCGATGTCGAGGGCGTAGACGCCGCGCACAAGGCGACGATCATGAGCGCGATTGCTTTCGGCATCCCGATGCAGTTCGACAAGGCCTACATCGAAGGCATCAGCAAGCTCGATGCGGTCGATATCGCCTACGCCGAGCAGTTGGGCTACCGAATCAAGCTGCTGGGCATCGCCCGCCGCCGCGAGCAGGGCGTCGAGTTGCGCGTGCACCCGACGCTGATCCCGGAGAAGCGCCTGATCGCCAACGTGGAAGGCGCGATGAACGCGGTGCTGGTGCAGGGCGACGCCGTCGGTGCGACGCTGTATTACGGCAAGGGCGCCGGCGCCGAGCCGACCGCTTCCGCCGTCATCGCCGACCTGGTCGACGTGACCCGACTGCACACCTCCGACCCCGAGCATCGCGTGCCGCATCTGGCCTTCCAGCCCGACCAGGTACGCAACGTGCCGGTGCTGCCGATCGAGGAGGTCGTCACCTCCTACTACCTGCGCATGCGGGTCGAAGACAAGCCGGGCGTGCTCGCCGACATCACCCGCATCCTGGCCGACAGCGACATTTCGATCGAGGCGCTCAGCCAGAAGGAAGCGGCCGAGGGCGAGACCCACACCGACATCATCCTGCTCACCCACCAGACCTTGGAGAAGAACGCCAACGCTGCGATCGCGCGCATCGAGGCGCTACCGGTGGTGCAGGGCAAGGTGACCAAGCTGCGCATGGAAGGCCTGTGACGCAGCGCCGGGCGTCGTGACACGGGGGCCGCATCCCGCGCAGGGTGCGGCCCCTTTTGATTTCAGGGGACGGCTTGGGCGTACGCGCAGAGCGCGCCACGAACAGAATGGGGAAGGACATGCGTTACACGGTGGACGAGGTCTTCATCGGCACGGTGCGGTTGCTGTCGGCGGATGGCGAACGTAGCGGCATCTTCAAGGCGCCGGCCGATGGCCCGGTGATGCTCACGCCCACCGGGCTCGCAGGGGACGAACAGGCCGACCTTCGTCATCATGGTGGCCCTGACAAGGCCCTGCATCATTTTCCGGTTGAGCACTACGCCCTGCTCGCTGCGGAATGGCCGCACTGTGCGGACAGTGTGGGTGCGGGTTTCCTTGGTGAGAATCTCAGCACGCACGGCCTGACCGAGCACGAGCTTTGCATCGGAGACGTACTTTCGATCGGTGCCGCACGCGTCCAGGTCAGCCAGACCCGCTCGCCCTGCTGGAAGATCGATCTGCGCGTAAAGGCCGAGGGCGCGTCGCGCTTCGTCGAGGCTGCGGGCATTACCGGCTGGTACTACCGGGTGCTGCAGCCTGGCCTGATCGGTGCAGGGGATGTGCTCGAGCTCATCGAGCGTCCCAACCCCTGGTTGACGCTGGCGCACTACTGGGAGTCGGTGACCGCTCATCGCCCGGAACCGGGCATGCTGCGCCGGATCGCCATGGCGCCCGGTCTCGCTGCCGACAAGGCGAAGCGCTGGGCCGAGCGGGCCGACTGGCTCGAATCGGCTTCCGCGTGAGTTCGGCAGGGGCGTTCGGGATGGCTTTCAAGCTTGCCGTGTTCATCGCCATCCTGATCCTGATTGCGGTGCTCGGAGTGCGCGCGTATCGTGCATCCGTGCGGCGCTTCGAGGAACGGGGTGGAATCCGTCGGGCGTTGTGCAGCGACGATGCATCCAAACTGGAATGAAGGAGGCGCAAGCATGTCCGATCACGTCTACAAACTCGTCGAGGTCGTAGGTTCGTCGCGCGAAGGGACCGATGCTGCCATTCGCAATGCCATCGAAACTGCGGCGAGATCCATTCGCCACATCGAGTGGTTCGAAGTGGTCGAAACGCGCGGCCACGTCGTCGATGGCGAGGTGGCGCATTTCCAGGTCACGCTCAAGGTGGGCTTCCGTCTCGAGACGGAATGACCCGCCTCACCATGGGCGCGCTGCGCTCGCCGCGCGGCGCGCCCATGGTCCCGCGCGCCTGTTTACACCGCGGTGGCGCCGGTGATCTGGTGCAGGCGCGAAACCGTGCCCGCGTCCAGGTGCAGCGCCTGTGCGAGCTGGCGTAGGTACGCCACTTCGGCCGGTGTGTCGATGTCGATCGAAAGCAGTGATGCGGCGTAGATCTCGGCGGCCACAGCTGCGTTGGGGACGTCGCGCACGAGTCCGGCGATGTCGAGCGGGCGGCGTAGTTCGCTGAGGATGAACTGCCGTTCCTCTTCGCTGAGCCCGTCCGCGCCGAGCTTGCCGACGATGCGCTGAATCTCTTCCTCGCTCACCTCGCCGTCCGCCTTGGATGCGGAAATCATGGCGCGCACGATCAGCGCCTCGGCTTCGGGGGCGGTCATGGCCTGAACGTCCTCGGGCGCAAAGCCGGCCATGGCACCTGTGGAGTCAGCCTGTTCGCGCCGTTTGTCGGTCCAGTTCTTGAGCGCGGCCATGGCGATCGTCGCCAGGATGGCCATGCCGGCATTGCCGCCCGTGCTCCCGCTGCGGCGGGGCGCTGTGCCCTGTGTGCCACCGAGCAGGCCGCCAAGCAGATCGCCGAGACCGCCACTCGGGGCAGTGGGCCGGCCGCCCGCAGAACCACCCAGTACGCCGCCGAGCAGGTCGCCCAACGCGCCTGCGCCACCGCTACGGCTGCCGCCCAGCACGCCGCCGAGCAGATCGCCGAGGCCACCCGGGCCCGCGGGTTGCCTGGCGCTGCCTGCACCCTGCGCACCGCCGAGCAATCCACCCAGAAGATCTCCGATTCCGTTGCTGCCGACCGCATGATCCAGGCGGGCGCGGCTCTGGCTCGCCATGCCTTGCTGAAGAATCTGGCCGAGGATGTTTCCCAGGTTCATGTCCGGCTCCTGTGCGTTTGCGCGAAATGGCATTGTACTCCACCGATACGGCGGAGGCGCCTGTGTGCCGGCCTGCGCTGGGTGCAGGGGGCTCAGTCGAGTTGCGCGACGCGGGTGGGCGCGGTGGGGGCGTGTTCGCTGAAGTAGCGCTTGATGCCGCGCATGAGGGCGTTGGCCATCTTCTCCTGGTAGGCCTCGTCGTTCAGACGGCGCTCTTCCTGCGGGTTGCTGATGAACGCGGTTTCGACCAGCACGGAGGGAATGTCCGGTGCGCGCAGCACGGCGAATCCGGCCTGTTCCACCTCGGGCTTGTGCAGGCGATTGATGGTGCCGAGCTCACCGAGCATCGCCCGGCCAAGCTTGAAGCTGTCGTTGATGGTTGCGGTCTGCGACAGGTCAAGCAGCGTGCGTGCCAGATGTCCCTCCTGGCGGGAGAGATTGACGCCACCGACGAGATCGGCGTCGTTCTCTTTCTGTGCGAGCCAGCGTGCGGCCGAACTGGATGCCCCGCGCTCGGACAGCACGTACACCGAGCTGCCGTTGGCTTCGGGGCGCACGAAGGCATCCGCGTGGATGGACACGAAGAGGTCCGCACGCACACGCCGCGCACGCGCGACGCGCTGGTGCAGGGGCACGAAGTAGTCGCCGTCGCGGGTCAGCACCGCCCGCATGCCGGGTTCGGCGTCGATCTTGCGCTTGAGCCGGCGCGCGATCGAGAGCGTGACGTTCTTCTCGTAGCTGCCGCGACGACCGATGGCGCCGGGGTCCTCGCCGCCGTGGCCGGCATCGAGCACCACCGTGTAGAGCCTGTTCACCGCGGGGCTGTTGCCTTTGCCCGGGCGCTCCGGCTCGCGCGGGGCGCGGCTCGCCACGGTGGAACTGCTGCGGCCTTCGTCGCCCATCGCCGCATCCATCGGCGAGTCCTTCAGGATCAAGGCCATGAGCGGATCATGTTCCTCGCTCGGATGCAGGTCGAGGACGAGGCGATGGCCGTAGCTTCCGACCGGCGCGAGGGTGAAGACCTGAGGCTCGATCACCGCCTTCAACTCGACCACGATGCGTACCACGCCGGGGCGGTTCTGCCCCGCACGGATGCGGCTGATGTAGGGGTCGCTGTCGAGCACCTTGGACGGCAGCGACTGCAGCACGCTGTTGAGTTCGACGCCTTCCAGGTCGACCACGAGGCGATCCGGGTCCTGCACCAGCATATGGCTGAAGCGCAGGTTCGATGAGCCCTCGAGGGTGATGCGGGTGTATTCGGGCGAGGGCCAGACGCGCACCGCGACGAGGCTGGTGCTGGCGGCGTGGCCGACCGGGCTGACCAGCAGCGCCAGCGAGGCGCCGGCGAACTTGAGCAGGCGCCGGCGATCGATGCGCGACGAAGGTGTGCCGGCCGGCAACGTCTCCGTGCCGGCGCTCAGATCGGCCCGGGCGCCGGGTCCGTGCCCCGCAAAGCTCTCACCAGTTCGATCGCGCATGTCTGCCCCGCTTCCGTGTTGCTGCGAATCACTGCAATCCGTCCATCCGCGGCTGGCGAGAGGCTCACCTCCAAGTCCGGGGACGGCAGATAGGGAACAGCCTTTTCAGGCCATTCCACCAGGCAGACCCCTTGTCCGGCGAAGTATTCGTCCAGCCCCGCGTCGAGATATTCTTCGGGCGAATTGAAGCGATAAAAATCAAAGTGATATAAGTCTAATCTAGAAACTACGTAAGGTTCAATGAGGGTGTAGGTGGGACTTTTCACACGACCCTCGTAACCGAGGCCGCGCAACACCCCGCGGGTGAGGGTGGTCTTGCCCATGCCGAGGTTGCCCTGTAGCCAGATCTGCAGTCCGGGGCGCAGCGTCGACGCGAGCGTGCGGCCCAGCGCTTCGGTGTCTTCTTCCGCGGGCAAGTGCGCCTGCAGGCGCTCGCCGTTATCATCGGCAGCTTGAATCAACTTGATCATTGGAACCTCTGAAAGATGGCCGACAACCCCGATCGCGAGGCCGCAGGTACGGTCTGGGCGAGCCTGCCCGAGGGTGTGGCCTTTGTTGCGCGCATGAGACAGTGGGCGGCTGAACTGGGCTTCGATGCTCTCGGCGTGGGCGGGGTCGATCTCTCCGACGCGGAGCCCGGGCTGGCGGCGTGGCTCGAAGCGGGCTTCCATGGCGGCATGGATTATATGGCCCGCCACGGGATGAAGCGTGCTCGTGCGCAGGAACTGCTGCCGGGAACGGTGAGCGTGATCAGCGTGCGAATGAACTACTGGCCCGACGCAGCCCCGGCGCGCGACGTGCTGGCCGATACGCGACGCGCGTATGTCTCGCGCTACGCCCTGGGGCGGGACTATCACAAGGTGGTGCGCGCACGGCTGCAGAAGCTCGCGGATCGCATCGCGCAGGAAGTGCCGCATCAATACCGGGTGTTCACCGATTCGGCACCGGTTCTGGAGGTGGAGCACGCGAGCCGCAAGGGCCTGGGCTGGCGTGGAAAGCACACGCTGTTGCTCGATCGTGCGGTGGGGTCGTGGTTTTTCCTTGGCGAGATCTTCACCGACCTTCCGTTGCCAGCCGATGCGCCCGTAGAGCCGCACTGCGGCCGATGCATCGCCTGCATCGATGCCTGTCCGACCCGGGCGATCGTCGCGCCTTTTGTCGTGGATGCGCGCCGCTGCATCTCCTACCTGACCATCGAGCTCGATGGTGCGATTCCCGAGGATCTGCGCCCGCTCATGGGCAACCGTATCTACGGGTGTGACGATTGCCAGCTCGCCTGTCCCTGGAACCGCTTCGCGCGGCTCGCGTCCGAGCCCGATTTTGCGCCCAGGCATGGCCTCGATCGCGCCCGCCTGGTCGAGCTCTTCTCGTGGAGCGCGGCCGAGTTTGCAGAGCGCACCGCAGGCAGTCCGCTCTATCGCATCGGTCATGAGCGCTGGCTGCGCAACATTGCGGTTGCGCTGGGTAATGCGGAGACCTCAGCCGAGGTGTGTGCGGCGCTGCGCGCGCGTGCGGAGCACGACAGCGCGCTGGTGCGCGAACATGTGGCATGGGCGCTGGCGCGACACGCTGCGGCCACTGCAGGCTAGAATCCGCGCCCCGCAGGCAGGGCCTTCAAGACAGGAATCACCATGGAAGATCGCATCGTCACGCTCGAGACCAAGCTGATGGCCGCCGAGGATCTGCTCGAAGAGCTTAATCGCACTGTCTGGCGCCAGCAGCAGGAGCTAGACCTGTTGCGCGAACAGGTCCGCCAGCTTGCACAGCAGGTCAAGACGATCCAGCCGGCCAACCCCTTGCGGCCGGAAGACGAGATCCCTCCGCACTGGTGAGCAGCGTCAGATCAGCGCCGCGCCGGTGAGGCGTGCCAGGGCCTCGCGGAAGCCCGTGGTGGCGATCACCAGGAACGGCATGCCGTAGCAGAACAGATGCACCGCCCGGCGGATGCGCGGGTGCGCCTCGTGGAGTTCGAGGAAGTAGCGGCTCACGATGAGCAGCTTGGCACCCATCACCAGGGCGACGACCACCGCGACGCCGAAGCCGTCATCGTCCGCGCCGCCGAGGCGCGCGCCGCCGATGCTCAGCAGCACCAGAGCCACCCAGGCGAGGTCGAGCTTGCGTTCTGCGTTCATGTGCGCCTCTTAACCGAGTAGGTAGAACATCGGGAAGATCATCAGCCAGAGCATGTCCGTGGCATGCCAGTAGCAGGCGAACGCCTCGAGCCCGCCGTGCTCTTCGGGCGTGTAGGCGCCGAAGCCGGTGCGCGCCATGACCCACAACATGCCGAGCAGCCCCCAGAACACATGGACCAGATGGGTGAAGGTCAGGTAGTAGTAGGTGACGATGAACACGCCGGCGCTACCGTCGAGTCCGAGTGCGAAGTTGCGCTGCAACTCGAAGATCTTGATCGCCGGATAGCCCAGTCCGAACACGAAGGCCGCGCCTAGCCAGCGCAGGCAGCGGGCACGCTCGCCCTTGCGCATCGCGTGGACAGCGCGTGCCACGCACCAGCCGCTGGTCAGCAGCATCAGGGTGTAGCCGGTTCCGGCGAGCAGCGACAGCCGGCCGGGGCCGGCAGCGAAGGCCTCGGGGTTGTGTGCGCGCGCTATGAAATAAACGGCGAACAGCAACGCGAACTCGGTGAATTCGCAGAAGATGCCCACCCACATGGCCTTGCTGCCCGGGATGCGCCCGATGGAGGGCGACCCGGTCACCGACGCGGGCAGGGGGAGGGGGGCGGCGTAGTTCACGAGTGTGGGGAAGACCTTGCGTCAGCGGGTTGGTAAGCAGGCACATGCTGCCAGCGGCGGGGCAGGGTGGCCTTGATTCGGCTCAGGAATGGGGTTGTACGAGTGCGATAATGCAAAATTGTCCGCATTCAGGAGTCGTTCATGTCGAAGATCATCGGGTCCGTATTCTCCCTGCTCGCTTTCGTACTGGCCTACCCCGCGGCGGCAGAGACGGTTGGAAGCGTCGATACCGCGTTCAAGCTGATCGGCCGCAACCATCAGGTCGTGGTCGAGGCCTTCGATGATCCGAAGGTGAAGGGGGTGGCCTGCTATGTGTCCCGTGCCCGCACGGGCGGGCTCAAGGGTACCTTCGGGCTGGCAGAGGATACTTCCGATGCATCGGTCGCATGCCGCCAGGTGGGCGAGATCGCCTTTTCGGAGCCACTGCGCGAGCAGGAGGAGGTGTTCTCGCAGAGCGCCTCGATCCTGTTCAAGAAAGTACGGATCGTGCGCATGGTCGACCCCAGACGTAACACGCTCGTCTATCTCGTCTACAGCGACAAGCTGATCGATGGTAGTCCGCAGAACAACGTCACTGCGGTGCCGGTCCCGGCCGCGCTGCCGATTCCGCTGCGTTGAAGTGCTCGCGCGCGCGTCGGGTGTGATCCGGCAACAGAGGAGGTATTCCCTCTGATGAACATCAAGAACAGCAGTGCTTGAGATGGAGTATCGTTACCGCTCCGTTGCCGTTCGCCCCCGGGCGCGAAGGTCCCCTCTTGATTCCGCGTTCATCCACCCGTCGCGCCGTGCAGCGCGACCATTTTTCATGCTGCGCGCTCTTTTCCGCGCTCGATGCAGGCCGGCTTGACGCGCTTTGCGCCGCGAGCCGGCTGATCGAGCTGCCCGCGCGAGAAACGCTTTATGACGCAGGCGACCCCCTGCGTGAGGCCTACATGCTGCGCAGCGGTAGCGTCGTGCGTTTCCAGAAGCTTGCGGCCGATGGGCGGAAGGTCATCGAACTGGTCCAGGGGCCGCAGATGCTCGCGCTCGGCGAGGTGCTCGCGCTGGCACGCTACGAATCCACCTGCGAGACCACTTCCGCGGCTGAGGCCGTGGCCATCCGGGTGGCGGTGCTGCGCAGGCTGATGATGGAGGATGCCCGCCTCGCAGCGCGGACCATCGAGGTGCTCGCCAAGCGCCAGTGCGCGATCGAGTTCGATGTCACCGGACATCGTTCGGGTGCCATCGTCGCCCAGCGCATGCTCGACTATCTTCTCGAACTGGCAGGTGGTCATGTGCCGCTTGCAGGAGAGACTACCGTCGAGCTGAAGGCGCCGAAGAAGGTGATCGCCGCCAGGCTGGGCATTACCCCCGAGGCCTTCTCGCGCAGCCTGCGGGAGCTCTCGGACAAGGGCGTAATCGTCGTCGACAAGAGCCGCATCCACATTCAGAACGCAGCTTTGCTCGACACCGGTGCGGGCGAGGCGCCGCGGCGCCTGAGTTTCGCGCGCAAGCTTCGCACGCCGCGCGGCACCCCTGAGAAGGGCCTTGCACCGGGCGAACTGGTCAATCTGTGCGGGAAGCTGCGCCTGCTTTCCCCGCGCCTGGCACTTGCCTGGGCGCTGGTTGCGCATGGGGTCACTCCTGCGGACGCACGCGTGAAACTTCGCCAGCGCGCCAGTGAGCTCGAGCGCATCCTTGCACGGCTCAGAGGGGCACAACTGGCCCTGAGGCTTGGCGACGCATTGGATGTGCTGGACGATGCATGGGTGACCTATGAGTATTCGCTCGCGGCGCCCAGCGAAGCCGATGGTGCTGCGTGCAGGGTGCTTGCTGCGAGCGAAGTGTTTCTCGGTGCGGCCGATGCGCTGACGACGCTGGCGGAACATGCGGCAGGGGGTCAGCTGGCGCGTTACGTCAATATTGCTGGTCGCAACCGCATGCTGTCGCAGCGCATGCTGAAGTTCTTCTCCTTCAAGGACCTTGCTCAATGCGAGTCCGAGGCGGACGTCGAGATCGCGCGCTCGGCGGAAGAATTCGAGGCCAATCTTGCCGAACTGCGGCAGAGCGGTCAGGCGCTCCCCGAACTGCTCGCGCAGTTGGACGAGGTCGATGAGCAGTGGCGTCGGTTCAATGAGGCGCTCGTCTCCGATGAGAGGGGCCTGCGGCGGAGCCGCCAGTTGCGTAAGGTGCTGGGTGAGAGCAGTCGCTTGCTGCGCTATGTCGATACCGCCGTCAAGCTCTACGAACGCCTGATCCGCTAGCGCAGAGGCGGCTGTTCAGCATGAGATTCGCTCCGCGAGTGCACGCACTTCGGGGGGGGCATCGGCAGCGCGCGCGGGGGGCTGCGCGGACAGCGCGTCCACCATACGTGCCACGACCGCCTCATGGGGCAGGCTGACGCCGTAGTGCAGCACGCTGCCGGCGCGAAACACCGCCAGGCTCGGAAAATTCTCCACGTCGATGTCGCCGACCAGCTCCGCATGGTCCTCGATGTCGGCCCAGGCGAACAGGATCTCCGGTCTTGCGTTGGCGATGCGCTCCAGCACCGGGCGGAACTCGCGGCAGGTGCCGCACCAATTCGCGCAGAAGGCCACGACGACGAGGGCTGCGTCGGCGATACGGGTGTTTCCGGGCAGTTCGGTGACGGCGATGGGGATCGACATGGCGACGTGACTGCCTCAGCCGTTGGCAGCATGCCCGACGCTGGGTGATCGGGTCGGGAATAAGTTGATTTTCTGTGCCACCACCGTGTCGCGCATTTTCGCCACATGCGGTCGGAGGGCGCCGATAACATGCATCTCGCAACGCTTGCAGTCGAACTTCAGGGTCAGCGTCTCGTCGCCGTTGACCAACTGCATCGGGTCGGGGCGGATGCCCTTCACTTCCTTCGGGCACAGGTTGAAGCTGTAGCGCAGGCAGTGCTTGGTGATCATCAGCGAGACATCGTCGTGCTCTGCGTTGGCCTCGTAGGCTGCGTCGATCAGCTTGACGCCGTGCTTCGCGTAGAAGGCGCGCGCCTTGTCGTTCAGCACGTTGGCGAGGTAGCTCAGCGCGTCCTGCGGGTAGGCCACGGGCGGCTCGACTGGCGCGGCACGTGTCGGACGCGGGTGGGCCGCGAGGCGGGCGGCTTCGAGTTTCTCCACGGCCTCGCGGCGCAGCGCGTTGAGTTGGGCAGCAGGCAGAAAGGGGGCAGCGGGCAGATCGAGCACGAGCTCGCCAAGGCTGAAGATCGTATTGCCTAGCTTGGCGAGGTTGTCGCGCACGGTGGCGAGCGCACGCTCGGCGTTCTGCGCCGGCTCGAAAGCTGCGGCGAGTGTCGCGGTGGCGCAGACGCCGTCCTCGTCGGCCAGGGTGAGCGCGAAGCCGTCTGCCCTCACCTCGAAGCGCGCGTCCACGCCGATGCGGCGCTCGGCCGACTTTTTCTCCAGCGCGCGCTCGAACTCGTGATCGTGATTGCGGAACAGCGAGGTTCCGGGCACGAGATCCGTGGGTAGCGGGTCGGCGGGGAAGATGCGATCGATGCCTGCGCCGCCGCCGTTCGCCTCGGCGCGATTGACGCGCAGACCGGTGAGCTCGCCCTTCGGGTCGTACCAGGTCAGGCCGTCGGCGTTGTGGATCGGTGCCACGCGCTCGACGTCAAAGAACTTTCGCCCCTTGGTGTCGATCTTCTTCACGCGGCCGATCGGTTCGCCGACGAACTTGGGCGACTCGAAGGCCTCGATGCCGTGGCGGCGGTCGTTGGTGAAGTAGTCGGTGTAGCCGCGGTTGAAGGTCTTGTCGGCCTGAGGGGTGAAGAAAAAGGTGGTGCGGCCGCTGGAGGCTCGACGATAAGAAAGGCCGTCGGCCTCGGGGTGCTCGAGGATCTCGTCGATCAGCATGCGGTAATGCGCCGTGATGTTCTTGACGTAGGAAAGATCCTTGTAGCGGCCTTCGATCTTGAACGAACTGATGCCCGCGGCAGCCAGCGCACGCAGGTTGGCGCTCTGGTTGTTGTCCTTCATCGACAGCATGTGCTGGTTGCTGGCGACGGTGTTGCCGGCCTGATCCTTGAGGTCGTAGGGCAGGCGACAGGCCTGCGAGCACTCGCCGCGGTTGGCGCTGCGCCCGGTGTGGGCGTGGCTGATGTAGCACTGGCCGGAGAAGGCCACGCACAGCGCGCCGTGCACGAAGTACTCGAGCTGGCAGGTGGTGGCGGCGGCGATCTTCTTCACTTCACTGAGCGAGAGTTCGCGCGCCAGCACGATCCGCGAGAAGCCAACGTCCTGCAGGAAGCGCGCCTTGCTTGCGTCGCGGATGTCGGTCTGGGTGCTGGCGTGCAGCTGGATCGGTGGCAGGTCGAGCTCGAGCAGGCCCATGTCCTGCACGATCAGGGCGTCGACCCCTGCATCGTAGAGTTGCCAGATGAGCTTGCGCGCCGGCTCCAGTTCGGCATCGAACAAGATGGTGTTGGTGGCGACGAAGACCTCGGCGTGGTAGCGGTGGGCGTGCTGCACCAGACGGGCGATGTCCTCCACCGTGTTGTCTGCGGCCGAGCGTGCGCCGAAGGCTGGGCCGCCGATGTAGACCGCGTCCGCGCCATGGTGGATGGCCTCGATGCCGAAGTCGGCGGTCTTGGCGGGGGCGAGGAGTTCCAGGGTGCGGCGCGGATCGTTCATGGGCAGTGGGGATTGCAAGCGTCTGATCGCAAATGACAAGGGGCGCAATGATAACAGGCTGTCGGGATGGACCGACGGGTCACACCGGGTCGAGTCACACCGGGTCGTGGCGGCGCAGCGCGAAGGGCAGCAGCACCAGCAGACCGACCGCATCGGCCAGCCAGTCCCAGGGGTCTCCGTGGCGATGCTCGGTCATGGACTGTGCGATCTCCATTCCGCCGCCATAGGCGAGCAGACCAAGGGCGATCAGCCAGGGGTGGCGTGGCCAGGCCGCCAAAGCGAGCAGGGCCAGCCCGGCGAAGAGGATGGCATGCTCGACCTTGTCCTGCCACGAAAACAGCCTGGCGGTGTCGGGTGCCGGCATCAGTGCGAGCCAGAACACGCCCAGCAAAGCGACCACGAAAGCGAGGCGGAGCAGGTGACGAACGGAATTCAGCATGCAGGGTCCTAAAATGCGCAGTACATGGACTTGAATGGGGCGCACGTGTGGGGCGGAGCGCCCATCCAGAGAGGAGCAGACCGTGCCTTGTTCAGTACGTTCGCAGCGGCGAGGCCTGTGGGCACTGCGCCGAGAGGATGACTCGCCTCGATGCGGGGCGCCTCAGTGGATGGGCGCAGCGCTCGGAGGGCTTCTGGCGCTCGTGGCGATTCTGCCGGCGCAGGCGGCGGAACGAATGCTGCGTACCGAACAGGGGCGCGTCAAGCTCGTCGAAGTGGCGACGGGGCTAGAGAATCCCTGGTCGCTAGCCTTCCTTCCCGACGGGCGCATGCTGGTCACCGAGCGCCCCGGACGTCTGCGCGTCGTCACGCGCGAAGGCACCGTTTCGCCGCCACTGCCTGGCGTCCCTGCGGTGCATGCGAGGGGACAGGGCGGCTTGCTCGATGTGGTGTTGAGCCCGGACTTCGTGCAGGACCGGACCCTCTTCCTGTCCTTCGCGCAGCCGACCGACGGCGGAGCGCGTACTGCGGTGGCCCGTGCCCGGCTCGACCTCGATGCGATGCGCCTGGAGGAGGTGGAGGTCATCTTCGCCCAGAACGAAAGCCCGGGAGGGAACCTCCACTGGGGTTCGCGTCTGGTGTTCGATCGTGCAGGCAACCTGTTCGTGACGCTGGGCGACCGATATCACCTGCGCGAGCGGGCGCAGTGGCTGCAGAGCGACCTCGGCAAGGTGGTCCGCATCCGCCCCGATGGGCGTGTTCCGCAGGACAACCCCTTCGTCGGCCGCGGCGATGCGGGCGCCCATCTGTGGTCCTACGGGCACCGCAACGTGCAGGGTGCGGCGCTGCATCCGCTGACCGGCGACCTGTGGGCGCACGAGCATGGCCCGCAGGGCGGGGATGAGCTCAACAAGGTGCTTGCCGGCCGTAACTACGGCTGGCCGGTGATCACCTTCGGGCGCGAATACGTGATCGGGACCCGAATCGGCGAAGGTACGGCCCGGTCCGATGTGGAACCCCCGCTGACGCAATGGACGCCGTCGATCGCGCCCTCGGGCATGGCCTTCTACACCGGTGAGGTGTTTCCGCAATGGAAGGGGAACTTGTTTGTTGGGGCACTCAAGTTCCAGCTTGTCGCGCGCCTGGTGCTCGACGGCGATCGGGTGATCCACGAGGAGCGCATCGACATCGGCCAGCGCGTGCGCGACGTGCGCCAGGGGCCGGATGGGCATCTCTGGCTGCTCGAGGAGAGCGAGGGACGGATTCTGCGCCTGGACCCGGCCTGAGTCGGACCGGGCGCGGATACCTTCAGCCCGTCTGCTTGATCGCGAGCACGGCCTGGTTGCGCAGCGTGCGCAGCAGGGCGAGTTCCTGCTCGCTGATGCGGATGTCGCCCGCGCAATCCTTGTCAGCGTAGATCAGCGCCATGGGGCGGCCCTTGATCATGAGGGGAAAGAGCACGAAGGTCCGCGAGGGGACGGATTTGCGGAACCATTCGGGGATGCGCGGCGCGATCTTCGGCTCGTCAATGTCCGAGATCAGGATGTCCACGCCCTTTGCGGTGGCCACATTGAACACGTTATCGGGATGCGCCGAGAGGCTGAAGTGCAGCTTCTTTGCGAGTTCGCCGGCGTCGGGGCCGAAGCCGAAACGGCCGGTCATGCTGTTGCTGCGTGCATCGCGCACACACAGCATCACGCGCTTGAAGCCCATGGCGCGGTACATGGTCTCGAGGATGATGCGCAGTACGTCGTTGAGCTTGAAGTCCTCGACCAGCGTGTTGCTGATGTCCTGAATGCCGGAGCTGAGCAGCGCCTGTGCGTCGGGCGCCTTGTGCCCTTGAGGTGCGCCTTCGACCGGACCGGACTGTTCCAGCAGCACGGTACTCGGTATCTCGGTGGTGCTGGGCCTTGGTCCCTCGTCGGCGGACGCGGCCTCGACGAACTGGCGCAACTGGCGACCGATGCGGGTCTGCTTGAGGTCGAGCTGGATTACGTTGGCGAGCTCTTCGATCTCCTGTGCGGCTCCGCACAAAACCTCTCCGACCCCCTTCAGGTCGAGCGGCACGGCGTCCGAGAAGCGCTTCGTGATCGCCCGCATCGCCCGCTCGCGCTCGGCGGGCGCCAGCTGGCTGAATGCATCGCAGTACTCGTTCGCACAGGCCGCGAGGGCGCACAGCCGCTCTTCTGCGTTCTTTGCGCGGTGTGGTCGGTCAGCGGGCAGCTTCTCCATGCTGCGCTGGATGAGCTCCGGGAAACCCCAGCTGCGTGCGAGGGCGATCCCCAGCTCGTCGAAGCTTGCCCCCAGCACGCGGACGGCCGCGGCTTCCTCACTACAGCCCGCTTGCTGCATGAGGCGGCGGATGTCCTGACTCTCCTCGGGGAAGTAGAACTGGCACAGCAGGCGCCCCAGGTTGTGGAATACCGCACAGATGTATGCCTGCTCGGTCTCGCGGATGCGCAACCGTGCCGCCAGATCACGCGCGAACAGACCGGCCAGGCAGGCACGCAGGAACTCCTCGCGCAAGTGGTCGGCGTTGGCCTTGTTCTGCATGTGCTCGAACAGCAGCACGGTGATGGCGATGTTGCGCACCGCGTCGAAGCCGAGCACGACGATCGCGCGCGAAATGGTGCTGATCTGCCCGCCGCCTGCAGGGCGATACTGCGCCGAGTTCACAAGGCGGAGCAACTTGTTGGTGAGCGAGAAGTCGCGCAGGATCAGGCCGGAAAGCGTACCGACGTTCTCCGATTCACTTGAAGCGATGCGGTTGATTGCAACCACCGACTCGGAGAGGGCGGGGAAGTCTCCGCGATGCTTCATGCGGCGCAGCAGGAACTCCATTGCGCCCGGGCGTGCGGCCTCGGTGCTGTCTTCTTCGACCTGGGGCGTCTGCCAGGCCTCGAGTGCGGCCTGAAACGCGTCGACGCTGCCGAAGCGCGTCTCAGGGGCAAGGGCGGCGGCCCGCAGTGCGATCGCAACCAGGGCGTCGTCGATCGGGGCTCCGCCGGGGGGGAGCGTCACCGCGTTGGTGCAGGTGTGCTCGAGCAGGCGTCGGGGGTCGGCTTCGCGGTGCACCCGTCGGCCCGAGAGCAGTTCCACGAGGAGGACGCCTGCCGCGTAGATGTCATTTTGCGGGCCGATCTCGCGCCGCTCGATGTATTCGGGTGCCATGTAGCCCGGTGTGCCCGAGAGTCCCTGGCGCGCAGAAGGATCGTCCACCCGCCGTGCGATGCCGAAATCCATGACCCGCGGCCTGCCATCCGCGTCGATGAGAATGTTGCTCGGCTTCAGGTCGCGGTGAACAATGCCTTGTGTGTGCGCTGCACCGAGGGCGGTCAGCACGCCGCGCATCAGCGTCACCGCCTCGTGCGCGGGCAAGGCGCCGCGCTGGTGCATCAGCTCGGCCAGGCTGCGGCCGGGGACGTATTCGAACACCAGGTAAGGCGTGCCGTTCTCTTCTCCCGCCTCGAACACAGGCACGATCCCCGCGTGGCGCAGACGGCTCACCGAGCGTGCCTCCGCGAGCAGGGTGGCGGTGTCGGGGCCGCGTTCGGGCGCGTAGTGCAGGGTCTTGAGCGCGACCTCGCGCTCGAGTTGCGGATCCCAGGCGAGATGTACCACGCTCTGCGCGCCTCGTCCCAGTTCCCGTCTGATCTCGAAGCGTCCGATCCTGCCTGCCATGTGCCGTCCTGAGTAGTCTTGTCGTTTTTCGTGCGCTGCGGGGCGGGGGCTCCCTGCGGCGGATCTCCGGGAGGGAGAAACTATAGCAGGCGCGTTGCGGCGTCCATGGCGTTTGCCGTCGAATGTGGCATTGACGCAAGTTTCGCACGTGTTTGTGTAATTGTTACCCCTCTCGCCTTGCCCGCAACGATGGCGCTTCACATCTTTCGTGGCATGATCGCGCAGCTTTTTTCAGCCGCGATGGAATGCCAGCATGGAAAGTCCGTACAAGGGCAAGACCGGTTTACGCCGGATATGGAACGCCTTCAACTATTCGCGGGATGGACTCGCTGCGGCATACCGCCATGAAGACGCCTTCCGGCAGGAGCTCTGGCTGGCGGTCGTTGCCATTCCGCTCGCCGTCTGGCTGGGCGAGTCGGGCCTGGAGCGCGCGCTGATGATTGGCTCGGTGCTGCTGGTGCTGGTGGTCGAGTTGCTGAACTCCGCAATCGAAGCCACGGTCGACCGTGTATCGCTGGAGCGGCATCTACTCGCGAAGCGTGCGAAGGACGTCGGCAGCGCAGCAGTGCTGATCGCCTTGCTCAACGCTGCCGTGGTGTGGGGGTTCCTGCTCGTCGGCTGAAGTGCTCAGGCCTTCTTGGGGCCCCAACTCCGGACCGGGCCGGTGTCGATGTGCACGAAATCCGACTCCGGGTAATAGCCAACGCCACCGGCGTCCAGCGCGATTGCCGCGTCGCGCACGCGGATCGTGTCGACGCCGACCAGGCGGATGTCGATCGCCTTGCCGTCCATGTGCAGGCTGCGCTTGGCTACGCCGCCGCCGCGCGTTTTGCGCAGCATGTTGTTGGTCTTGGGGGAGCGGTAACCGGAAATGATCTCGAAGGTGTCGCCGCCGCATGCGATGCTGATTGCGTGAAGCATGTCATAGAGCCGAGGGTCCATGCGTGTAGACTCTCCGGTTCTGAAGTCTCGCAGCAGCCAGTTCATGCGCTTGAGCGCAGGCTCGATGTAACCGTGGTGGTTGCGGAATGCGAGATGCAGGCGTTCTTCGGTGTGGGTGTGGCGAAAGCCGAGGTGACGTTCCGTCTTTGCCGCATGCAAGGGCGCGGCAGACAGGCCGAGCGGCAGCGCGGCAAGGCCTTTGAGGAACAGGCGGCGTTGGGGTGCGGCGTGGTCCAGGATGATCTTCGACATGGATAATAAGCAATCCGAACAAGCACTTGAGCGCCGAATCCTAAACGAAAGCGGCGCCCGTTTGGGCAAAAGTTTTGTAACGCTTGCGGCCTGTAGCGTGCTGATGGTGCTTGCGGCGCAGGTACGGGCGGATGATGTGGCGTGGGCCGCGGGCGGCCCGGCTTCGGTGGAATCTGCGCCGGATGGCGCGATGGATCCGATCGCGGCGCTCATCGAGCAGCGCCTCGCGCTGCGCTCCGCGGCGGCGGATGAAACCACCGCGTTGCTGTACCTGGGGCGCGGCTATCGACTCCTGTGGGGCGATCCGGAGCGTGCCTCGGCGTTGCTGTCCGCGGTCGAACAGGCTGCGACGCATGGCCTCGATCCGCAGGATTTCCGCCCGCAGCGGCTTCGCATGCTGCGCGCTGTGCCCGATGATCCGGTCGAGCGCGTGGATCGTGAGCTCGTGCTGACGGACACCTTGGCCGAGCTCGTGCGCCAGCTCCGGTATGGCAAGGTGGATCCGCGCACGCTGTACCGTGAGTGGAACTACACGCCGGTGCCGAACCCGTACCAGCTCGCTGGCGAGTTGGCGCGCGTTCTCGACGCCGCAGACCTGCGCGCCGCAATCGAAGCGCAGGCCCCCGCAGTCCCGTTGTACCGAGCCTTGCGCAGGGCGCTTGCCACCTATCAGAGCCTGGCAGCGCTGGGCGACTGGCCCAAGGTGCCGGGTGGCTCCACCCTGCGCCCCGGTCAAAGCAGTGTCCGGGTTCCGGCCCTGCGCGCGCGCCTTCAGGCCGACGGCGAGGAGGGGCTCGACGCCGCCGACCCAGCGCACTTCGACGCGCTGCTTGCGGCGGCGGTGGAGCGTTTCCAGGAACGCCATGGGCTGGAGGCCGACGGCATCGTCGGCGCCCAGACCCTGCGCGCGCTCAACACCAGCCCCGCAGAGCGTGCGCGGCAGGTTCGTGCGAACCTCGAGCGCTTGCGCTGGGTGGCGGCCGATCTGGAGGGCGATCGGCTGTACGTGGATATCGTTGGCTACCGTGCGGACCTCGTGCTGGGTGGCCGCAGCGCCTGGTCGTCGAAGGTCATCGTGGGGCGGCCGACGCGGAAGACGCCCTCGCTGCGCGACAGCGTCGTGAATCTGGTGCTCAATCCCAAATGGGTGGTGCCGCCAACCATCCTGCGCGAGGACGTGATTCCCGGCGTGGTGCACAATCCCGACTATCTGGAGAGCCACCGCATGCACGTGGTCGACCGTAGTGGTCAGGCGATCGATCCGGCTTCGATCGACTGGAGCGGTGCCCGGCGTGGCGGTTTTCCTTACATGATCGTGCAGGCGTCGGGCGCGCAGGGCTCGCTCGGTCGCATCAAGTTTTCGTTGTCGAATCGCTACGCGATCTACCTGCACGACACCAATGCGCGCGCGCTCTTCGGTCGCGCGGAGCGCGCGCTCAGCTCGGGATGCGTGCGCGTTCAGCAACCGGAAGAGCTTGCCGTGCTGTTGCTCGACGATGCCGACCACTGGGGGCCGGCGGCGCTGGCGGCCGCGCTTGACAGCGGCCGCACGCGCACGCTGCCCGTCGGGCGTGAGGTGAGGGTGTTGCTGCATTACAGCACCGCAGCGCTCGACGCTTCCGGACGCCTGCTGCTACGCAACGACATCTACGATCACGACGCCGGGATTCTGGACGCGCTGGCCGCCGGTCCGGGGGGTGGGCACTGAAGGGGTGCCTGTAGCAGCCATCCTCGTAACCTGACGGCAAGACGCGCGTAACGTCGTTGTCTCGTGCGCCGCCTATGCTGCAGCGCCATGAGAACACTCGACTACACGACCGAAGAGCTCGGAGTGGCGCCGCGGCTGCGTATCGCGCTGGTTACCGAGACCTGGCCGCCCGAGGTGAACGGTGTCGCGATGACCTTGCGGCGCATGGTCGATGGCTTGATCGAACGCGGTCATTCGCTGCAGCTGGTGCGTCCGCGCCAGACGCCCTCCGACACGGCGCTGCGGGGTGGTGTGCTCGATGAGGTGCTGTCGCGCAGCCTGCGCTTGCCGCGCTATGAGGGGTTGAAGCTGGGGCTGCCTGCGCGTGCGCGGCTGATCCGGGAGTGGACGGTGCGCCGCCCCGACCTTGTACACGTCGCCACCGAAGGACCGCTCGGCTGGACCGCGGTCACGGCGGCGAACAAGCTGCGCATTCCCGTCACGTCCGACTTTCATACGAACTTCGATCATTACAGCAGCCATTATGGAATGGCGTGGCTGCGCCAGCCGGTGGCAGCCTACCTGCGCCGCTTCCATAATCGCACCGCGATCACCTTCGTCCCCACTGCGGCACTTGCAGCCCAGTTGTCCGCGCGCGGCTACGACCGTGTCGAGGTGATCTCGCGCGGGGTCGATACCCGGCTCTACTCGCCTACGCGCCGCGACGATGCCCTGCGCCGCAGCTGGGGTCTGGCACCCGGTGCGCTCGCCGTGATGTGCGTGGGCCGTATCGCGCCCGAGAAGAATCTTGCCCTTGTCCTGCGCGCTTTCTCCGAGATCCGCCGGCAACGCCCGGACGCGCGCCTGATCCTGGTCGGTGACGGCCCGCTGCGCAGTGCGCTGGCGCGCCAACATCCGCAGGTCGTGTTTGCCGGCATGCGCCACGGAGAGGATCTGGCTGCGCACTATGCCTCGGCGGATCTGTTCCTCTTCCCTAGCCAGACCGAAACCTTCGGCAACGTCACACTCGAGGCCATGGCGAGTGGCCTGTGCGTGCTTGCGTACGACTATGCGGCGGCCTCCGAGGTGATCCGTGATCTCGGCAATGGTGGGCTTGCCACGCTGGGGGACGCGGATGGTTTCGTGGAGCGGGCGGTGCGTCTGGCTTGTGCGGATGAGCTTCGTGCCCAGTTGGGTGCTGCCGCGCGCAGCAGTGCGGAGGGGATCGACTGGGAACGGGTGAACGACCGCTTTGCAGAGGCGCTGTTGCGGATCTGGCGGCCGGGGCTCGCGCCTGCGGCCGTCGCGCAGGCGCCGGCACGTGTCCGGGGAGCCGACGCCTGATGCAGAGCGTGCGCACGATCTTCATCTCCGATGTCCATCTCGGTACCCGCGCCTGTCAGGCCGAGCGCCTGCTGGCCTTTCTGAAGGAGCACGAGTCCGAGTATCTGTACCTGCTCGGAGACATCGTCGACTTCTGGGCGATGAATCGCAGCGTCCAATGGTCGTCCCTGCACAATACGGTGGTACAGAAGGTGCTGCGTCGTGCGCGGCATGGTTGCCAGGTGTTTTTCATCCCGGGAAATCATGACGAGGCCCTGCGCGAGTACGCGGGTGTCGCCTTCGGTGATATCCGCGTCGAGTCCGAGTGGATTCACGAGGGGCTGGATGGCCGCCGTTACCTTCTTGTGCATGGCGATGAATACGATCAGGTCACTCGCCACCACCGCTGGGTCGCGGTGCTGGGGGACGTCGGCTACGACACGCTGGTGCGCATCAACCTTTTGATCTCGCGCGTTCGGCGTCTGTTGCGGCGGCCCGGCTACTGGTCGCTCGCAGGCTATGCGAAGCAGAAGGTGAAGAAGGCGGTGAGCTTCATCTTCGACTTCGAGGATGCCGTGGCCCACGCGGCCTCCCTGCGCGGTGTGGATGGTGTGGTGTGCGGCCACATCCACTGGCCCGCGGATCGGCGCATCGGCAAGGTGCGCTACCTTAACTGCGGCGACTGGGTGGATACCTGCAGCGCCATCGTCGAGTATTACGACGGACGCATCGAGGTGGTGAATTGGGGTTCCGAGGCGGCGGGCATGGAGGGCGCAGCGCCCGCTCAGGCGGGGGCTGGGCCCGAGATGCGGACGCCCGCGCTGGGCGTGGCGCGCACGGACAGGCTCACTCCCGGTTCCTGAGCGCTTCGTCGTCACGGTCGTCGCGCAACAGGTCGATCGCGACCAGTATACCCAGCACGGCGTTGGCCAGCGCCATCAATCCGGCGACCGTGTTCGCGGTCGCGGTGAGCGGGTAGGCGCGCATCGCCCAGGTCAATGCCGCGGACAGCAGGTTCAGCACGATCAGCAGCCAGAAACGGCGGTCGTGCGGTCTCCATAGGCGGGACAGCTTCATCCTCGATGGTTCTCCATACGTGTCGCGCGAGCCGCTCGTTGCCCGGCGTGCTGTGCGCGATGGATTGTCTTCGACAGGATCATACGCGGCGAATTTGTTGCACAAACAGCACGATGTTTGATCGAAAGCAAATGCGAATGATTCGCGTCTGATATATCATCGCTTCCGTAAATACAGATGCAGGGCAAGCCAGCCGTCGCCAGCCAGCCCGTAACCCTACATTTCCGGAGCTTTCGATGGTTCTTCGCCTGCGCCCGCTGACCGCTGCCTTGCTCGGTCTCTCCCTGACTTCCCTTGCGACCCAGCTGCAGGCGGAAACCGTGCTCGACACGCAGCTCGTCACCGCCAAGGGCTACGCCGCCGAAGCGCTCGAGACGCCGCAGGCGGTCGAGATCCTGCGCGCCCCGGGCGCGACCGGTGCCGTGGCAGGCGAGCTGCTGCGCGGCAAGCCTGGCTTGGCGGTCCAGTCCGATGGCGCCTGGGGGCAGAACCCGGTGTTGCGCGGGCTCAAGAAGGAAAGCGTGGTGGTGATGGTCGACGGCGTGCGCATGAACTCCGCCCAACCGCAGGGCGCAATCGCCTCCTTCCTCGACCTCGGTCTGCTCGAGCGTGCCGAGGTGGTCAAGGGCCCCGGCTCGGTGCTGTACGGCAGCGGCGCGATGGGCGGGGTGGTCAATCTGATCACGCCCGACGTCGGCTTCAGCGCGGAGGAGAAGCTCGGTGGCCGCATCGGCGCGCGCTTCTCCAGCGTGGACAAGGGCGTCGCCGGGGCCGCGCTGCTGACGCGCTCCAGCGAGAACAGTGCGCTGGTGCTGGGCGTGGCCGGGCGCGACGTGGATGACTATCGCAGCCCGGACGGTCGAGAGGATCGCACCGGCTACCAGTCCGACACCCTGCTGGCGAAGTACAAGCACAAGCTGAACGAGGACCTTACGCTGCGGGTGAACTTGCAGCGGCATCAGGATGAGGATGTCTGGTATCCGGGGTCGGCGCGCACGGGCGCGGGCATCCCCGCTCCGCTCGGTACGGCCACAATCCATTCCCCCGAGCAGCGCCGCGAGCTCTACGAGCTCGGCGTGGATGCGCGCCTGGGCGAGGGTACGCTGTCAGCCGAGGTCTATCGTCAGGAGGTTTTCCGTCAGATTCGTGCGTTCTCGTCCACGCGGCAGCGCGACTACGTGCGCAACGACGTGACCTTCGTGACCGATGGTGCGAAGGCGAAATATCTCTTTCCGCTGGGCGACAACCACCTGCTGACGGTGGGTGCCGATACATGGCGTATGCGGGGCGATCCCGAGCGCTACATCGACAACAACCCTCCGGCATTCAACAACAACATGCGGAATGATCCGTTCAACAAGGGTGAGATCGAATCCGCGGGGGTGTTCGTCCAGGACGAGTTCGCGATCGGCGAAACCCGCATTGTTGCCGGCGCCCGTTTTGATCGGGTGAAGGGCGATGCGGCGCGCAAGGGCATGACGCAGACGACCGGGCTCGACAAGACGGACAACAATCTTTCGTGGTCGATCGGTGCCATCCAGCCGCTGAATGACAACCTGAGCGCCTACGCCAATCTCGGTCGCGCCTATCGTGCCCCCGACATGCGTGAGCGTTTCGAGGATTCGGCGCGCGGTGACGGGTATTACCACGTTGGAAACCCCCAGCTGGATGCCGAGGTGTCCACCAGTCTGGAACTTGGTTTCAAGCAGGGTGGCGCCGGCCTGCAGTACCAGATCGCGGCCTTCTACACCCGGATCGATGACTACATTGCGGGGCGGATCACCGGGACGAATCACCCCCAGAACGGTCTGCCTTTCAAGCTCACCGAGAACCTCGACAAGGTCTCCATTTACGGCATTGAGGGCAGTGCCAGCATGCCGGTCGGTGCCTTCGTCGCCGACGCTGGTTTCACCTGGCTGCGTGGCAAGAACCATCAGGATGATGAGCCCCTGTTCCAGATGCCTGCGCCCGAGCTGACGCTGGGGATCGGGCAGCCCGCTGAGCGTGGTTTCTGGTGGCGTGCTCAACTGCGTGCGGTCGCCGAGCAGGATCGCATCGCGACGAAGTTCTCCAACGGCGCCGAGAACGCAACCGCCGGCTTCGTCACCGCGGACGCCGAGTTCGGCTGGCGTTTCGGCAAGGTCGGCGCCTTCGAGTCGGCCGGGCTGGCGGTTCAGCTGACCAACCTGGCCGACAAGCGCTATCACGAGCACCAGACCGAGGGGGTCTCGGGGAACGAACTCGCCGCGCCCGGCCGCGGTATCGCACTCAGTCTGAACGGGAGCTTCTGACATGCATGACCGCCGCCCCAGCCTCCATCACGAGGGTCACCAAGAGGGTCCGCGACGCGGCCTCCTCTTCGTGGATCGATCGGCTGCCTGCTCTGCGCGCGCAGACCGGTCCGATGCGGGGGCGGCGGCGTCCGTCCCGCCGCGGCGCGGCCTTGCGCTTCCGGCGTGGACGCGGGCGCTCATGCACGTGTGCGTGGTATGTGCCTTCCTGCTCGTGACCGGCATCGTCCACGCCCAGGCGGATAAGCTGCCCAAGCTGACTCTGGCCGGGCCTTCGGCGTCGGTGTCGAATGCGCTCATTCACATGGTCGATTCGGGCGCGCTGAACGATGTCGCCGAGGTGGTCGAGTTCGTGCCCTGGCGCGACCCTGACCAGTTGCGCGTGATGGCGCTCGACGGGCGTGCCGACGTGCTGGCCATGCCGACCAACGTTGCCGCGAATCTGTACAACCGCGGCGCCAAGCTGCAACTCATCAACGTATCGACGTGGGGCGTGCTGTGGCTGGTGTCGCGCGACCCGACGCTGAAGACGCTGGCCGACCTGCGCGGCAAGGAGCTGGCGATGCCCTTCCGCGGTGACATGCCTGACATCGTGCTGCAATTGCTTGCCGAGCAGCAGGGCATGGATGTGCGGAAAGACCTGCAGCTGCGCTACGTTGCAAGCCCGGTGGATGCGATGCAACTGCTGGTGATGCGCCGCGTTGACCACGCGCTGCTCGCCGAACCGGCGGCCTCGATGGCGCTGCGCAAGACCGGGTCCTTCCCGCTCAGCGTGGTTGCGCCCGAACTGCATCGCAGCGTGGATCTGCAGCAGGAGTGGGGCAGGGTGTTTGCTCGCGAGGCGCGCATTCCGCAGGCGGGCATCGCAGTGATGGGAGCACTGCGTGACCGGCCCGCACTGGTGGCGCGCATCGCGGCCGAGTACGCACGCTCGCTGAAGTGGTGCAAGGAGAACGCCGACGCCTGTGGCAAGGCGGTGGCGGCACGCATCGACATGCTCAGTCCAGAAGCGGTTGCGGACTCCATCGCGGTCAGCCAGCTCGAGGCGGTTCCCATTGCGGACGCGCGCGCAGAGCTGGAGTTCATGTTCGGCCACTTGGTGGCGAAGAACCCGGCGCTGGTCGGCGGCAAGCTGCCGGATGAGGGATTCTACGGTGGAGCAAGGCCGCAATGAACCTGTTGCGTGCCTGGCTGGCTGGCCTGCCTGCCTACCTGTGGAGCGGCTGGGGTGCGATCGCCAGCCTCTTTCTGCTGCTCGCCGCCTGGGAGGCGGTGAGCCTCGTTTACGGCCCGCTGGTGATGCCCGACCCGCGCTCGGCCTTCGCCACGCTGTGGGGCCTGATCGACAGCGGCGCGGCCTGGCCTGAACTGGCTGCCACCGCACGCCGCGCGCTCACCGGTTATGCGCTGTCGGTGGTCGCCGGCAGCGTCCTTGGCCTGATCGCCGGGCTGTCGATGACGGCGTCGATGATGTCGCGCCCACTTGTCACCGTGCTGATGGGCACGCCGCCGATCGCCTGGCTGGTGCTGGCAATGCTGTGGTTCGGTGCGAGCGACGGCACGCCGGTGTTCACCGTGTTCGTAGCGTCCTTTCCGGTGATCTTCATTGGTGCCCTGCAGGGCACGCGCACGCTGGACAACCAGCTCCATGGCATGGCAGAGGCTTTCCGCCTGCCGCGCCGGATGATGCTCACCGACGTCTATCTGCCGCATGTGGTGTCCTATCTGTTTCCGGCCTGGATCGCGGCGCTCGGTACGTCATGGAAGGTGGTGGTGATGGCCGAGCTGCTCGCCACACAGGACGGTGTGGGCGCTGCGCTCGCGGTGTCGCGCTCGCACCTGGATACCTCTGCCACCATGGCCTGGATCGCAGCCGTGGTCTGCCTGCTGCTCGCCGTGGAGTACCTGGTGCTGGAGCCGATCAAGCGCGAGGTCGAACGCTGGAGGATGCAGGGCGCATGAAGACACTGGCCAATCCATTCACGAGCCGAAGCCTGGGTGTGCTCGCCGTCACGGAGGGCGGCCCGGTGGAGGAGGGGGCGGCCCGATCCGCCGGTTCCGCGGGTGGCCTCTCCGCCCCGGCGTCGCGCGCCGAGTTGCGGGTGCACGACCTTGCCCACGCCTTTGCGCGCGATGAGGTGCTCTCGGGCATCCATTTCCGGGTGCGGGCGGGTGAGGTCGTCGCGCTGGTCGGGCCCTCGGGCTGTGGCAAGACCACCTTGCTTCACCTGGCCGCCGGTCTGCTGACTGTGCAGGCGGGGCGGGTGGACAACGGTTTCGCCTCGACCGCCTTCATGTTCCAGCAGCCGCGTTTGCTGCCGTGGAAGACTGCGCTCGACAACGTTGCCCTCGGCCTCAAGGCGGCGGGCGTCAAACGCGCCGAACGCCATTTCCGCGCGCGCGCGCTGGCGCTGCGTCTGGGGCTCGCGCATCGCGACCTCGACAAGTTCCCGCATCAGCTCTCGGGTGGCATGCAGAGTCGGGTGGCGCTGGCGCGTGCGCTGGTGCTCGCGCCCGAGCTGCTCCTGCTCGACGAGCCTTTCTCGGCGCTCGACGTCGGCCTCAAGGAAGAGCTCTATCGCTTGCTGCTCGACCACCAGGCCGAGCGTGGCATGGGCGTGCTGATGATCACTCATGACCTGATGGAGGCGGTGCGCTTGTCGGATGCGATTCTGGTGATGGCGCCTGAACCCGGTCGCATCGTGTGCCGTTTCGAGCTCGACCGACCCGCGGCCCGGCGCGATGACGCCTGGGTCTATCACCACACCGCCGAGTTGCTGCAGACGCCTGCGGTGCGGGAGAGCTTCGGCATGCCACCCGTGGTAGTGGCGGAAGGGTCCTCCCCCCAAGGGGCGCGCGGCGGCGTCGAACGCCCGGGCGGCGCCTCGGGCCTGCGCCTGGTGTCGCCTTCGGCGGGCCTGATCGCGGTTCAGGGCGGCAAGCGCTGTGGAGCATGAGCATGCATGAAACGATGACGAATGCGGCGCAATCCCCGGACGATCGTCCCGGTTGGATGGCGCGGCTGGATGGATTGCCGCTGTTCATTTGCGGGTTCCGTTCCTTCTTTCTCCTCACCGCGCTTTACGCCGTGCTGGTGGTACTCGGATGGACCGGCTTCCTTGGTTTTGGATTGCCGCTGCCGGCCGTTGCGGGCGGACCTTTCGTGTGGCATGCGCGCGAGCTGATGTTCGGCTTCGGGCTTGCCGCAGTGGCGGGCTTTCTGCTCACCGCGGTGCCGGAGTTCACCGCCACGCCGCCCTTTGCGCCGCGAGTGGCGCTGAACTTCGTGCTGTTGTGGCTTGCAGGCCGGGCGGCCTTCTGGCTGTCGGGCGGGCTGGCCGCGGTGACGGGGATCGAGTGGGTGGGGAATCTGCCCTCAGCGTTGTTGAATGTCGGCTTCGCATGCGCGCTGTTCGCGCTGCTCGCACCGCGCCTGTGGCGCGACCCCGAGCGTCGGCAGCTCGGCTTTCTGTGGGGGCTGCTGGCGATGGCGGTGGCGCTCGCCGGCTTCCATGTGGACGTGCTGCGCGGTGAGTATCCGATGCGCTGGGTGCTGGTGGGCCTGGGGGTGATGATGACCCTGATCGTGGTGGCGATGAGCCGAATCTCCATGCGGGTCATGAACGACGCGCTCGATGCCGAGCGCGCGCGCCGCCTGCCGGCGCGTGCGCTGCGCCGCGACGAGGATGCGGAGCTCGAGCTGCCGTCCTATCGTGCCCGTCCGCCGCGGCGCAATCTGGCGATCTCCGCAATCGTGCTCTACACCGTGGCGGAGTTCCTGATTCCGCAGTCCCCGATCACCGGCTGGCTCGGCCTGGGAGCAGCCGCGGCGCTGTTCAACCTGCTCAATGACTGGCATGTCGGGCGGGCGCTGTTTACACGCTGGGCCTTCATGCTCTACGCGGTGTACTGGCTCCTTGCGCTGGGCTACCTGTTGCTGGGGCTGGGGCATCTGGGCGCGCCAGTGGCCCCCAGCGCGGGGACGCATCTGCTCGCTGTGGGTGCGATGGGCTTGTCCATCTTTGCTGTGTTGTGCATTGCCGGACGTACCCATGCGGGCTATCCGCTCGACGAGCGGCCCTGGGTAGGCGCAGCTGCGGGGCTGATCGTGCTGGCAGCGCTTCTGCGTGCGGCATCAGGCCTGCCGGGTACCCCGGCGGCGATGTTGCAGGGCTTGTCCGGCATGGCCTGGGTGGTGGCGTTCGTGCTGGTGAGTGTGCGGCTGGGCGTAGTGTTCGTGCGCCCGCGCGTGGATGGACAGGCGGCATGCGCGGAATACGAGGAGCCGGCAGGCGTGGAGCCGGCCGCACAGGCGCACGGCGGTGCAAGCTGATTCGCCGTATCAGGACGCAGTAGCCTGCTCGTTCAGGTACCCGCGACGCGCCAGTACCAGCACGGTGACCGCGAGCACAACCTCGATCATCCCGATGATGACGAACACGGGGGCGTAGGCCTTGGCCATGAACAGCCCGAAAAACGCGAGCAGGACGCTGCTGATCACGGGGCCTGCGGCGAAGCCGAGCGAGCCCGCCATGTTGAATGCGGCGAGCGCGCTGGCGCGGCAGTCGGTGCCCCCGTACTGGGCCGCAAGCACTAGGGACGGCGCGTACATCAGCGCGGCGATGACGCCACCGACCGCCATCGCGGTGGCGATCGATTCGCCGGGCAGGAAAGCCAGCACGGCGAGGAAGATGCCGTACAGGACGCTGCCGGTCACCATCATCAGTAGCGGATCGAGGTGCCGGGACAGGTGGCCGGCGGGGTAGGTCAGCACCGAGAAGGGCACCAGGAAGGCCGCCATCGCCAGACCGATCTGGCGCGCGTCGAAGCCGATCACCAGGCCGAGGTAGAGCGACAGCGTCGATACGATGAAGCCGACGGTAAGCCGGTCGGCAAAGGAGAATGCGAGCGGGATCAGCAACTGCCGGCGCCGGCGCAGGGTCCCGACGATCTCGGCGGCAGCCATGCGAGGGCGAGTGTGGGCGCTGTCGTGCAGACCGATGAGGCCGGCGAGTGCGAGCGCGATCGATAGCGCGCCGCCCGCCAGCGGTACCCACAGTGGATCCAGCCCGCCGACGAAGCCGCCCAATGGCGCGCCTGCTGCCACCCCCAGACTGATGGAGGCCCCGACTGCGCCCATGCGTGCTCCGAGTCCGGCTTTTCCGGCGTGGTCGGCGCCGAGCGCCATCAGCAGGGACAGCGCAGACATGTGCGCGAAACCCTCGAGAAAGCGAAGGGCGAGCAGCACCCCGTAGTGCTCGGTGTTCGCATATGCCCATGCGATGCCGAGCAGGGTGGCCCCGTTGATCGAGAGCGCCGCGACGGCGAGGCCTTTGCGTCGCCCCAGACGGTCCGAAAGCAGGCCAGCGATCGGCGCGCCAAGGAGTGCGCCGATCATGTTGATCGACATGAAAAGATGGCTGGCGAACTGTCCCAGGCCGGGGAAGCGCTGCGCGGTGAAATCGGGCAGCACGGGCACCATTGCCGTGACCGGAAGCATCAGGCCAAAGAGCAGCAGAAGGGGAAGGTGTTGTGGACCGATCATGCTTGGAAGGCCAGGCGCCTGATGATGCTGGGGCGCGGATTTTCGGGAGAAGGCGATGATACGACGGACTGTGGCGCAAGGATCGGGCTGGGGGCGTACAAGGGCCTGTGTCCCCGGCTGAGGGCGCGCCAGGCGCTCACAGGGCGAAGAAGCGGTGCCGCGTGTCGTCCGGGATCTCCATGCCGGTGTGGCGCGCGCGCTGCAGCAACTCCCAGTAATAGCGGTAGGAGGCGCGGTCGTGCAGTCGGCCCTGGTGCTGGATCGGCCCCCACTCGGCGTCCTGCGCTGCCCCCAGGATTGCTGCGGCTTCAGTCACCTCGGTGAAGTCGGGCTGCATGGCGGCGATGATCGGGAGGATCTGGTTGGGGTGAATGCTCCACATGCGCAGGTAGCCGAACTCGCGCCGTGCGCGCTCGGCGTCGTGGCGGATCACGGCCACGTCCTGGAGTTCGGTGGTGACGTTGTGCGAGGGCACCACGCCATTGGCGAGTGCTGCCGCGGCGATGTCGGCCTTTGCACGCACGATGAGCGGGTGCTCGAACTGTCCCGGACTCTTCATCGCACTGCCCGGGATAGCGCCATGGTGGCCGGAGACGAAGTCCATGAGGCCGAAGTCGAGTGACTCGACGCCGTCGAGTGCCGCGATGTCCCAGGCTTCGCGCAGGGCGCCATGGGTTTCGATCAGCACATGGACGGGCAACGCGCGCTGGAGACCGCACGCAGCTTCGATGCGGCGCAGTTCGTCGATCTGCGCCGCAGCATCGGCGGCCGAGCGCACCTTGGGGATCGTCACGAAGGCCAGGCGGCGGCCAGCACCACCGACCAGGATCTCGAGGTCGCTTTGCCAGTGGCCGTGCGTAATGTCATGGATGCGTGCGCCGACCCGTCCGAAATGGTTGTCTGCGCCATTCACGACCTCGACCACCATGCGTGCGTGCTCGGCTTCGGCCCCCGCGCGCGCGCCGTCCTCGCAGTCGCATGTAATGTCGAACACCGGGCCCAGTTCCTGCTGCAGCTTCAGCGCCTTCAACATCAGCTTCTCGGCGCCGGCGTAGTGGTCCACGGCGGGCAGGGCGGGGAAGGGCTTCTCGCCGGCGAACAGAACCTGGTCCGGGTGTAGCGGCATCGGGGTCTCCTTGGCGGGCAGGCTTCGCGCGTTCTCGGCGCTGCCGGCCACAATGAAAAAAGGGCCACCGGATTCTACCCCGTGGCCCTTTCTCCGTCGCGGCAAGGCGCGGCGGTTGTGCTTACTTGAGCATGTCGGCGACGGCCGCGCGCTCTTCCTCGAGTTCCTTCAGGGTGATGTTGATCTTGCCCTGCGAGTACTCGTCGATCTCCAGGCCCTGGATGATCTTGAACTGGCCGTCCTTGCACTCGCACGGGAAGCCGAACACGACGCCTTCGGGGATGCCGTAGGAGCCGTCGGACGGAACGCCCATGGTGACCCAGTCGTTCGAGCCGAGTACCCAGTCATGCACGTGGTCGATGGCGGCGTTGGCAGCCGATGCCGCCGACGAAAGACCGCGCGCCTCGATGATGGCGGCGCCGCGCTTGCCAACCGTGGGCAGGAACACGTCATTGTTCCAGGCATGGTCGTTGATCAGCGCCTTGACGCTGTCGCCGTTGGACTCGCAAAAGCGGTAGTCGGCGTACATCGAGGGCGAGTGGTTGCCCCACACGACCATCTTCTTCAGCGAGGACACTGCACGGCCGGACTTGGCGGCGAGCTGCGACAGCGCGCGGTTGTGGTCCAGGCGCAGCATGCCGTGGTAGTTGGCCGGGTTGGTGCGGCCGACCTTGATCGCGGCAGCGCGGGCGATGTAGGCGTTGGTGTTGCATGGGTTGCCCACGACCAGCACGCGCACGTCTTCCTTGGCGTTCTCGGCGATGGCCTTGCCCTGGACGGTGAAGATCGCGCCGTTGGCGGTCAGCAGGTCGGCACGCTCCATGCCGGGGCCGCGCGGGCGGGCGCCGACCAGCAGGCAGACGTCGGCGTCCTTGAAGGCGACGTTGGGGTCGTCGGTGGCGACCATGCCCGCGAGCAGCGGGAAAGCGCAGTCTTCCAGTTCCATCATGACGCCCTTGACGGCCTTCTGGGCCTGGGGCAAGTCGAGCAACTGAAGGATGACGGGCTGGTCCTTGCCCAGCATCTCGCCGCTGGCGATACGGAACAGCAGGCTGTAGCCGATCTGGCCGGCAGCGCCGGTGACAGCAACGCGCATGGGGGCTTTGCTCATATGATTACTCCCTCGAGTGAGACGGTCTTGGATGAACTGGAACCTGGCCCGATGCCACCGCGCCGGGCGGTACCTGACTCTGGCGTGACGGAACCCCGACAGGCGCGGGGATACTAAAGACTTGTCCGGAGCATGTCAAATGGCATCTTATGTCTTATATAAGACATAAGACCGAGGATAGACGATTTGGAATTTTTGTGCTCAAATGCGCGCATGTCACACGAATCGCCCACCTTCAGCCCGCTTTACCGACAGATCAAGGCCTTGATTCTTCAGGCGCTTGAGGCGGGTGAGTGGCGTCCGGGTCAGGCAATCCCGAGCGAGCAGGAACTCGCCCAGCGCTTCAGCGTATCGCAGGGCACGGTACGCAAGGCGATTGATGAGATGGCGGCCGACAACCTTCTCGTACGCAAGCAGGGCAAGGGTACGTTCGTTGCGTCGCACAATGATCCGCGCGCGCTGTTCCGCTTCCTGCGTCTGGTGCCGCTGGATGGTGACCTCTCTCATCCGCAGAGCCTTCCTCTCGATTGCTGGCGCGCAAAGGCGGGTCAGGAAGCCTCGCGAATGCTCGCGATCGAGCCCGGCGCGCCGATCATCATCGTGCGCCGCTTGCTGCGCTTCACCAATCGACCGGTGGTGATCGACGAGATCTATCTGCCGGGTGACGTGTTCCAGGGGCTTTCCGCCGAGACCCTGCAGGGCTGGCATGGCTCTCTTTATAGTCTGTTCGAGACCCGCTTCGGTGTGCGCATGCTCCGTGCCCAGGAGCGCATCCGTGCGGTTGCGGCCGATCGCGGCGCGAGCGAGGCACTGCAGGTCGCCGAGGGAACGCCGTTGCTGTCGGTGGAGCGGGTGACCTACACGTATGGCGACAAGCCTGTGGAGTGGCGGCGCGGGCTGTATTCGACGGCAGAGCATTTTTATCTGAACGAATTGAATTGACGTGATCGAGGGTGCCGAGAGGCAGGTCGACGGCGCTATAATTATGGCTTTAACGGAGTCCGCGGCGGGTGTTCGTCGCACATGCAGAGGGGAGTCTTCATGTCAGAAGTGACAGTGCGCAAACAAAGGCCGAAATACCTGGCCTTGAATGAGATCCGGCTGCCGTTGCCGGGCATCGTGTCGATCCTTCATCGGGTCAGCGGCGTGGGCATCTTCCTGATGCTGCCGTTCCTGCTGTATCTGCTGGATCGCAGCCTGGGTTCGCCGGAAACCTTCGAGACCTTCGCTGCGGTGGTCGATAACTGGTTCATCAAGCTCGTGCTGTTCGGCTTGCTCTGGGCGTACCTGCACCACTTCTGTGCCGGCATCCGCTTCCTGATGCTCGACATGCACAAGGGCGTCGATCTCGAGCCTGCCCGCAAGTCTTCGAAAATCGTTCTGGCCGTGAGCCTCACGCTCACCGTGATCATCGGGGTGGTTCTATGGTGAAGCAACGTATTGTCGTCGGCGCGCATTACGGTCTGAAGGACTGGATCGCGCAGCGTGCAACCGCGGTTTACATGGCGGTCTACACGATCATCTTCGCGCTCTGTGCATTCAGTCTGCGTGAGCTGAACTTCGAAGAATGGTCCGGGCTGTTCTCCCATGGCCTGTTCAAGTTCCTCAGCTTCCTGTTCTTCCTGTCGGTGTTCTATCACGCGTGGATCGGTGTCCGCGACCTGTGGATGGACTACATCAAGCCGACCGGTGTGCGCCTGGCGCTGCACCTCATCACCATTTTCCTGCTCGTCGGCTATGCCGGCTGGGCTGCACAGATCCTGTGGAGGCTCTAAGCGTGAACGTCGCGAAGCGTACCTTTGATGCGGTCATCGTGGGCGCCGGCGGTGCCGGCCTGCGTGCGGCCCTGCAACTCTCCGAAGCTGGCCTCAAGACCGCCGTGCTGACCAAGGTCTTTCCGACCCGTTCGCACACCGTCGCCGCCCAGGGTGGTGTGGCGGCCTCGCTCGGCAACTCGACCGAGGACAACTGGCACTGGCACATGTACGACACCGTCAAGGGGTCGGACTGGCTGGGCGACCAGGATGCGATCGAGTTCATGTGCAAGAAGGCGAACGAAGTCGTCATCGAACTCGAGCACTACGGCATGCCGTTCGACCGTACCGACAACGGCAAGATCTATCAGCGCCCGTTCGGTGGCCACTCGATGAACTACGGTCAGGCGCCCGTAATGCGCTCCTGTGCCGCAGCCGACCGTACCGGCCACGCCATGCTGCACGCGCTGTACCAGCGCAACGTGCGCGCGAACACCCAGTTCTTCGTCGAGTGGATGGCGCTCGACCTGATCCGTGACGCCGACGGCGACGTGCTGGGTGTGACCGCGATGGAAATGGAGACCGGTGAGGTCTCGATCTTCCATGCCAAGGCCACCATTTTCGCAACCGGTGGTGCCGGCCGCATCTACCACTCCTCGACCAACGCCTTCATCAACACCGGTGATGGCGTGGGCATGGCGGCGCGCGCCGGCATCCCGCTGGAAGACATGGAGTTCTGGCAGTTCCACCCGACCGGCGTGGCTGGCGCGGGCGTGCTCATCACCGAAGGTGTGCGCGGAGAAGGCGGCATCCTGCGCAACGCCCAGGGCGAGCGCTTCATGGAGCGCTATGCGCCCAACCTGAAGGACCTCGCCTCCCGCGACGTCGTTTCGCGCGCCATGACCACCGAGATCAACGAAGGCCGTGGTTGCGGTCCGGACAAGGATCACGTGCTGCTCGACATCACGCACCTTGCGCCCGACACGATCATGAAGCGTCTGCCCGGAATCCGCGAGATCGCGATTCAGTTCGCCGGCGTCGATCCGATCAAGGCCCCGATCCCGGTCGTGCCGACCTGCCACTATCAGATGGGCGGTATCCCGACCAATTACAAGGGCCAGGTCGTGGTGCCGAAGGACGGCAACCCGAACAGCCCGGTGGCCGGCTTCTACGCCGCCGGCGAGTGCGCCTGCGCCTCGGTGCACGGCGCCAACCGTCTGGGCACCAACTCGCTTCTAGACCTGCTGGTGTTCGGCAAGTCGGCGGGCGAGACGGTGGTCGAGGACTTCCAGTCCGGCCAGCTCAAGCTCAAGCCGCTGCCCGCTGATGCCGCCGACTTCTCGCTGTCGCGTATCGCGCGTCTCGAAGGCCAGGCCAACGGCGAGAGCGTATTCGATGTCGGCGCCGAGATGCGCCGCACGATGCAGAAGCACGCCGGCGTGTTCCGCTTCGACAACCTGCTCAAGGAAGGCGTGCAGAAGATCGGCGAGGTCGCCGAGCGCGCCAAGCGCACCGGCATCCAGGACAAGTCCAAGGTCTGGAACGTCGCCCGCATGGAGGCCCTGGAGCTCGACAACCTGATCGAGGTCGCGCGCGCCACGATGGTTTCGGCCGAAGCCCGCAAGGAGTCGCGTGGCGCCCACGTGCGCGACGATGCACCGGATACGGCGGAGAACCCCAACGGCCGCGATGACGCCAACTGGCTGAAGCACACCCTGTGGTACAGCGAAGGCAATCGCCTCGACTACAAACCGGTAAACCTCAAGCCGCTGTCCGACGACGTCGAGCCGATCGCGCTCGCCAAGCGCACTTATTGATCAGCGTGATGAGCGCACGGGAGAAACATACATGACCAAGCGTACCGTTCAATTCAAGATCTACCGCTACGATCCGGACAAGGACGAGAAGCCCTACATGCAGGACATCTCGGTCGAGCTCGAGGCTTCCGACAAGAAGTTGCTCGACGCCCTGATGCGCCTGCGTGCAAAGGACGACTCGATGTCCTTCCGTCGCTCCTGCCGCGAAGGCGTGTGCGGCTCGGATGCGATGAACATCAACGGCAAGAACGGTCTGGCCTGCCTGACCGACATCGACGGCCTGCAGCAGCCGATCACGCTGCGTCCGCTGCCGGGCCTGCCGGTCATCCGCGATCTGATCGTGGACATGACGCAGTTCTTCAAGCAGTACCACTCGATCAAGCCCTACCTGGTCAATAACGACCCGGCGCCCGAGCGCGAGCGTCTGCAGACGCCCGAAGACCGCGAAGAGCTCAACGGCCTGTACGAGTGCATCCTGTGTGCGTGCTGCTCCACGTCCTGCCCGTCGTTCTGGTGGAACCCGGACAAGTTCGTCGGTCCGGCGGGCCTGCTCGCGGCCTACCGCTTCCTGGCCGACACGCGCGACCAGGATACGAATGCACGCCTCGACAACCTCGAGGATCCGTACCGTCTGTTCCGCTGCCACACCATCATGAACTGCGTCGATGTCTGTCCGAAGGGTCTGAACCCGACCCGCGCGATCGGCAAGATCAAGGACATGATGGTTCGCCGCGCGATCTAAGGGCAGGCGAGCGGCATGACCATCAACAGGGGGCGCGTGCGCTGGCAGTGCAGACGGGCGTTGCTTGAGCTCGATCTGGTGTTCACGCGCTTTCTCGAAAAGCATTTCGATCGTCTGACCGACGATCAGGTGGCGGATCTGGACGACCTGCTGCGCTGCGACGACTACGACCTCTGGGCGTGGGTCAATGGCAGCAAGGCATGTGAGAACGACCGCTGGAAGGAGATGATCGGGCTGCTGCGTCAGGGGTGATGCGGCAGCACCGGTCCCACGAGACCAAAGGCAGTTAAACCGGCAAGTAGAAGGGACGATCTATGAGCACTGAACGCACTGCAACCCTTACCGTCGATGGCAAGACCGTCGAATTTCCGGTCATGACCGGCACCCATGGCAATGATGTCATCGACATCCGCACGCTTGGTGCCAAGACCGGCCTCTTCACCTACGACTCCGGCTTCCTCTCCACCGCGAGCTGCAAGTCGAAGATCACCTTCATCGACGGTGACAAGGGCGAACTGCTCTATCGTGGCTTCCCGATCGAACAGCTGGCCGAGAAGTGCAACTTCCTCGAAGTCGCCTACCTGCTCAAGAACGGTGAACTCCCGAACGCGACCCAGAAGACCGCGTTCGAGAACACCATCAAGAACCACACGATGCTGCACGACCAGATGACCAAGTTCTACTCGGGCTTCCGTCGTGACGCACATCCGATGGCGGTCATGGTCGGTGTGGTGGGTGCGCTGTCGGCCTTCTACCACGAGGCGATGGACTTCTCCGACGCCGAGCACCGCAGCGTCTCGATCAACCGTCTGATCGCCAAGCTGCCGACCATCGTTGCAATGGCCTACAAGTACAACAAGGGCGAGCCCTTCATGTACCCGCGCAACGACCTCGACTACACCGCGAACTTCATGCACATGATGTTCGGCACCCCGTGCGAGAAGTACGAGCCGAACCCGGTGCTGGTACGTGCGCTCGACGTCATCTTCACGCTGCACGCCGACCATGAGCAGAATGCCTCGACCTCGACGGTCCGTCTGGCCGGCTCCTCGGGTGCCAACCCCTTCGCCTGCATCTCGGCCGGTATTGCCTGCCTGTGGGGTCCGGCGCACGGCGGCGCGAACGAGGCCTGCCTGAACATGCTGGAAGAGATCGGCGACGTTTCGCGCGTCGGTGAGTACATCAAGCGTGCCAAGGACAAGAACGACAGCTTCAAGCTGATGGGCTTCGGTCACCGTGTGTACAAGAATTTCGACCCGCGCGCCAAGCTGATGGGCAAGGTCTGCTCCGACGTGCTGGGTGAACTCGGCCTCGAGAACGACCGCCTGTTCAAGCTGGCCAAGGAACTCGAGAAGATCGCGCTGGAAGACGAATACTTCGTCGAGAAGAAGCTCTATCCGAACGTCGACTTCTACTCGGGCATCGTGCAGAAGGCGCTGGGCATCCCGACCTCCATGTTCACCTGCATCTTCGCGCTGGCGCGCACGGTGGGCTGGATCACCCAGTGGGAAGAGATGATCACGGATTCCGAGTACAAGATCGGCCGTCCGCGTCAGCTCTACGTTGGCGCGGCTCGCCGCGACGTGCCGGATCTCGCACAGCGTCCGTAAGAGGCGATGAAGAGGGGAGAGGGGCTTCGCCGACTCTGAGCCTACGGGGTGGCTGCGTGTGCGCGGCCATCCCGTTTTTCCTTCAGGGTGGCATCGAGCAGACCCCCGACACTGCAGCCCCGTCGATCGGGGCAACCGTACATAACAGGTGGCTTTCATCATGATGAAGCAACTCGAACAGACTTCGCACTTGTTCGGCTCCAACGCGCCGTTCATCGAAGAGCAATACGAGAACTATCTTGCCGACCCGGCGTCGGTGTCCGAAGAGTGGCGTGAGTATTTCGACAAGCTGCAGGCCCAAGGGGGCGCTGCGCAGCGTGATGTCGCGCACGGTCCGATCATCGCGGCCTTCGAGCAGATGGCCAAACGTGGCCCGGTACGCACCATCGTGTCGGGCGCCGGTGAGGACAAGCAGCAGGTGTCCGTGCTGCAACTGATCAACGCCTACCGCTTCCTCGGCAACCGCTGGGCGAATCTTGACCCGCTCAAGCGCACCGAGCGTCCGCAGATCGCCGAGCTGGAGCCGTCCTACTACGGCTTCACCGAGGCGGATCTCTCCAAGAACTTCAACGTCGGTTCCTTCCACGGCTTCTCGACCGAGCACGCCAGCCTGCGCGAGATCCTCGAAGCGCTGCGTCAGACCTACTGCAGCTCGATCGGCGCCGAATACATGTACATGACCGACATCGGTCAGAAGCGCTGGATCCAGAGTCGTCTGGAAAGCGTTCGCGGTACCGCGAAGTACTCGGCGGAGATGAAGAAGCGCATCCTCGAGCGGACCACGGCCGCCGAGACCCTGGAGCGTTACCTGCACACCCGCTACGTCGGCCAGAAGCGATTCTCGCTCGAAGGCGGCGAGTCGACCATCGTGGCGATGGACGAACTGATCCGCGTTGCCGGCAGTCTCGGTGTGGCCGAGACGGTGATCGGCATGGCCCACCGCGGCCGCCTCAACGTACTGGTCAACACCCTTGGCAAATCGCCCTCGATGCTGTTCTCGGAGTTCGAAGGCAAGGCACTGGCCGATCTCACTGCGGGTGACGTCAAGTACCACATGGGCTTCTCGAGCGACGTCATGACGCCGGGCGGCCCGATGCACCTGACGCTCGCGTTCAACCCGTCGCACCTCGAGATCATCAACCCGGTGGTCGAGGGCTCGGTATATGCGCGCCAGGTGCGCCGTGGCGACACCGCCAAGGGCCAGGTCCTGCCGGTGCTCATCCACGGCGACTCGGCGGTGGCTGGCCAGGGTGTCAACCAGGAGATGCTGAACTTCTCGCAGACCCGTGGTTATGGCACCGGCGGCACGGTGCACCTGGTGGTGAACAACCAGATCGGCTTCACCACCTCCGACCCGCGCGACTACCGCTCCTCGCTGTACTGCACCGACATCTTCAAGATGGTCGAGGCGCCGATCTTCCACGTGAACGGCGACGATCCCGAGGCCGTGGCCTTCGTGACCGCGCTGGCCGTGGAGTTCCGTCAGGAGTTCAAGAAGGACGTCGTGGTCGACATCATCTGCTTCCGCAAGCTCGGCCACAACGAGCAGGATGAGCCGATGGTGACCCAGCCGCTGATGTACCGCACCATCCAGAAGCACCCGGGCACCCGCAAGCTCTACGCCGACCGTCTGGTGGCCGAGGGCACGCTGAAGAACGAGGAGCCCGACCAGATGATCGCCGAGTACCGCGAGCACCTGGACAAGGGCGAGCTGCTGTACAACCCGGTGCTGTCCGGTCATAACCGCCAGTTCGCGGTCGACTGGACGCCGTACCTGAAGCAGCCCTACACCGACGAGGCCGATACCAGCATCCCGGTGCAGGAGATCAAGCGTCTGGCCGAGCGTCTGACCGCCGTGCCCGCGAGCTTCACCTTGCACTCGCGCGTCAAGAAGATCATCGACGACCGTGCCGCGATGGGTCGAGGTGACCTGCCGCTCGACTGGGGCATGGGCGAGAACCTCGCCTACGCCAGTCTGCTGGCGCAGGGCTACGGCGTGCGGATCTCCGGTGAGGACGTCGGTCGTGGCACCTTCTTCCACCGCCATGCTGTGTTGCACGACCAGAAGCGCGAGCGTTGGGACGAGGGCAACTACAAGCCGCTCGACCACATCCAGGACGGCCAGGCGCGCTTCCAGTGCTTCGACTCAGTGCTGTCCGAAGAAGGCGTGCTTGCCTTCGAATACGGCTATTCCACCACCGAACCGAATGAGCTCGTGGTGTGGGAAGCCCAGTTCGGCGACTTCGTCAACGGTGCCCAGGTGGTGCTCGACCAGTTCATCAGCTCCGGCGAGGCGAAGTGGGGCCGTCTGTGCGGCTTGACGCTGATGCTGCCGCACGGCTACGAAGGACAGGGGCCCGAGCACTCGTCGGCGCGTCTCGAGCGTTACATGAACAACGCCGCGGAGCACAACTGGCAGATCTGCGTGCCGACCACGCCGGCGCAGATCTTCCACCTGCTACGTCGCCAGATGCTGCGCAAGCTGCGCAAGCCGCTGATCATCATCACGCCGAAGTCGCTGCTGCGTCACAAGGAAGCGATCTCGTCGATGGACGAGCTCGCCAGCGGCCGTTTCCAGACGGTGATTCCCGAGGTCGAGCAGCTCGACGCCAAGAAGGTCAAGCGTGTCGTGCTCTGCCAGGGCAAGATCTACTACGAACTGCTGGCGCATCGTCGCGAGAACAAGATCACCGACACCGCGCTGGTGCGTATCGAGCAGCTGTATCCCTTCCCGGTGGAGGAGTTCACCAAGGCGATCAACCAGTTCCCGAACGCCAAGGAAGTGGTCTGGTGCCAGGAAGAGCCTCGCAACCAAGGGGCGTGGTACTGGCTCGCCTCGCGTCAGCACCTGGTCAACGTGCTCGGCACCAAGCGCCGTCTGCTGCTCGTCAGCCGTCCGGCTGCGGCGTCGCCGGCCGTGGGCTATTACGCCGTGCATAATGCACAACAGAAGGGCGTCATCGAAAACGCCTTCGGTCCGATCAAGGACACCACGCCGCAGTCCCCGAACTGAACGCACACCTAGGGAGAGATATTCATGCTGATCGAAGTCAAAGTACCGCAGCTGTCCGAGTCCGTTTCCGAGGCCACGCTGGTCACCTGGCACAAGAAGGAAGGCGAGGCCGTCTCGCGCGACGAGAACCTGATCGACATCGAGACCGACAAGGTCGTGCTCGAGACCCCCGCGCCGGCCGACGGCGTGCTGGTCAAGATCATCAAGCAGGGCGGTGACACCGTCGCGTCGGGCGAGTTGATCGCCCAGATCGACACCGAAGCCAAGGCCGCCGCCGGTGCAGCGCCGGCCGCCGAGCCGGCCCCGGCGGTCACTCCGCCGCCGGCTGCTGCGGCCTCGTCGGCTGCCGGCGCCGCCAGCCCGGCCGCGCGCAAGATCCTCGACGAGAAGGGCATCGCTTCCGCGGACGTGGCCGGTACCGGCCGTGGCGGGCGCGTGACCAAGGAAGACGCGGTTGCGGCGCAGTCCAAGCCTGCTGCCGCTGCAGCGCCGGCCGTGATCGCGGCCGTTGGTGACCGTGCCGAAGAGCGCGTGCCGATGACCCGCCTGCGTGCCCGTATCGCCGAGCGCCTGCTCCAGTCGAAGAACGAGAACGCCATCCTGACCACGTTCAATGAAGTGAACATGGCGCCGGTCATGGCTCTGCGCAAGCAGTACGGAGACAAGTTCGAGAAGGCCCACGGCGTGCGCCTGGGCTTCATGGGCTTCTTCGTCAAGGCCGCCGTGGCCGCGCTGAAGAAGTTCCCGATCCTGAACGCCTCGGTCGATGGCAACGACATCGTCTACCACGGCTACATCGACATCGGCATCGCAGTCGGTTCGCCGCGCGGCCTGGTGGTGCCGATCCTGCGCAACGCCGAGTCCATGTCGATCGCCGAGATCGAGCTCAAGATCGCCGAGTTCGGCCAGAAGGCCAAGGACGGCAAGCTGTCGCTGGAAGAACTGTCCGGCGGCACCTTCTCGATCTCCAATGGCGGTGTGTTCGGCTCGATGATGTCCACCCCGATCATCAACCCGCCGCAGTCGGCCATCCTGGGCATCCACGCCACCAAGGACCGTGCCGTGGTCGAGAACGGGCAGGTCGTCGTGCGCCCGATCAACTACCTCGCCATGTCCTACGACCACCGCATCATCGACGGTCGTGAGGCCGTGCTCGGCCTGGTGACGATGAAGGAAGCGCTGGAAGATCCGGCTCGCCTGATCCTCGACGTCTGATCACAACGCACAGGGGCGCGTCACGCCGCCGGGCTTCTCGCCCGCGCGGCGGGGCAGCGCCCCGTTTTCCTGAAGGGAGAGATGAATGTCCAAAGAATTCGACGTCCTCGTCATCGGCGGCGGCCCCGGCGGCTATGTCGCGGCCATCCGTGCGGCGCAGCTCGGCTTCAAGACCGCGTGCTGCGAATCCAACCCCTATGCCGACCCCAAGGGTGAGCCCCGCCTCGGCGGCACCTGCCTGAACGTCGGCTGCATCCCGTCCAAGGCGCTGCTGCACACCTCGCACCTGTTCGAGGAAGCCGGCCACGCCTTCGAAGGCCAGGGCATCAGCGTCGGCACGCCCAAGATCGACGTGCCCAAGATGATCGCGCGCAAGTCGGGCATCGTCGACCAGCTCACCGGCGGCATCAAGGGCCTGTTCAAGAAGAACAAGGTCACCCTGCTCAACGGCCATGGTTCGTTCGTCGGCAAGGCGGACGCGGGCTGGCAGCTCAAGGTGGGCGACGAGACCGTGACCGCGAAGCAGGTCATCGTCGCCACCGGCTCGGCCCCGCGCCACCTGCCGGGCATTCCGGTCGACAACAAGATCGTGTGTGACAACGTCGGTGCGCTCGACATCGACGCGGTGCCGAAGAAGCTCGCCGTGATTGGTGCCGGCGTCATCGGTCTGGAGATGGGCTCGGTGTGGCGCCGCGTGGGTGCGGATGTCACCGTGCTCGAAGCCATGCCCGACTTCCTCGCGGCGGCGGACCAGGACGTGGCCAAGGAAGCGCTCAAGGTCTTCACCAAGCAGGGCCTCAAGATCAACCTCGGCGTCACCATCGGTGAGGTCAAGATCGGCAAGAAGGGCGTCATCATCGCCTACAAGGACAAGGACGGTGCCGACCAGAAGCTGGAAGCCGACCGCCTGATCGTGTCGGTGGGCCGCGTGCCCAACACCGAAGGCCTGAACCCCGAGGCGGTCGGTCTCAAGGTGACCGAGCGCGGCATGATCGAGGTCGATGACCACTGCCGTACCAACCTGCCCGGTGTGTGGGCGGTGGGTGACGTGGTGCGCGGCCCGATGCTGGCGCACAAGGCGATGGAAGAGGCCGTCATGGTTGCCGAACTGATGGCAGGTCAGGCCGGGCACTGCAATTTCGACACCGTGCCCTGGGTCATCTACACCAGCCCCGAAATCGCCTGGGTCGGCAAGACCGAGCAGCAACTCAAGGCCGCCGGCGTGGCGTACAAGGTCGGCAAGATCCCGTTCCTCGCCAACGGTCGCGCGCTTGGCATGGGCGATCCTACCGGCTTCGTCAAGATGCTGGCCGACGCCAACACCGACCGCATCCTCGGCGTGCACATCATCGGTGCCAACGCTTCGGAGCTGATCTCCGAAGCCGTGGTGGCGATGGAGTTCGCCGGCTGCTCGGAAGACCTCGCGCGCATCTGCCACGCCCACCCGACCCTGTCGGAAGTGGTGCACGAGGCCGCGCTCGCTTGCGACAAGCGCCCGCTGCACTTCTGAGCGAAGCGCAAGGCGTGAGGGGTGAGGTGCGGGGTCTCTCGCACCCACCCCTTTTCGCGTCAACCTGCTGCTCTCCGATCAACGCTTCTGACCGATTCTCATGCCCCATCGCATCCTGAACGTTCCCCAGCACGGGATGATCGACGCCTACGAGGCCCAGCTCAAGACGCGCGGCTTCCAGTCCGACCCCGCCCAGCGCGCCGCCGCCCAGCGCCTGCAGGGGCTGTACACCGAACTCGTCGGCTTCAAGGTCGCCCGCCAGGGCAGCCGCCTGAAGCAGTTCCTGAACAAGCCGAAGATGCCGCGCAGCGTGTATTTCTGGGGTGGCGTGGGCCGCGGCAAGAGTTTCCTGATGGACTGCTTCTACGACTCGGTGCCATATCGCCGCAAGCGCCGGGTGCACTTCCACGCCTTCATGCAGGAGGTGCAGAACGACCTGCGCAAGTTCAACAACGCGCCCGATCCGCTGCAGAAGGTCGCCGACCGTATCGCCGAGCACACCCGCCTGTTGTGCTTCGACGAGTTCCACGTGTCCGACATCGCCGACGCGATGATCCTGGGGCGTCTGCTCGACGCGCTCTTCGACCGCGGCGTGATTTTCGTGATGACCTCGAACTATCCGCCCGACGGCCTCTATCCCAACGGCCTGATGCGCATCAACTTCCTGCCCACGATCGAGAAGATCAAACAGCGCTTCGACGTCATCGAGGTCGACCACGGCACCGACTACCGCCTGCGCACGCTGGAGAAGATGGAGATCTACCTGGTCCCGCACAGCACCGCGGCCGAGGCCAAGATGGCGGAGGACTTCCGCCGCCTCGCCGCCACCGAGGGCCGGCCGGGCCAGATCGAGATCCTGGGTCGCAGCCTTCCGGTGGTGCGGCATGCTCCGGGGGTGATCTGGTTCGACTTCGCCACGCTGTGCGGCGGACCGCGCTCGCAGAACGACTATCTGGAGATCGCGCGCGAGCATCACACGTTGATCCTCTCCGACGTGCCGAAGATGCTTGTTGGCAACGCCTCCGAGGCACGCCGCTTCACTTGGCTGATCGACGTGCTCTACGACCATCGCGTCAAGCTCATCATGAGTGCCGCCGTCGAGGCTCACGACCTCTACACCGAAGGCCACAACGCTCACGAGTTCGTGCGCACGGTCAGTCGCCTGATCGAGATGCGCACCCGCGACTACCTGGCCGAGGCGCACCGGACGGAGTGAGGCGGGCCTCATCGCACGCATGGGGCTCGGGAGCCGGCGCGCGGCAGAGGGGCGTCGGCCTGTCGAGCCACCTCGGTCGCGTGTTACAATTGCGCAAATATAAATGACCGCCGTAACAGGCGGTCTGCTTTTTCTGGCTGCCAATGCGGCCGGCCGGCGGCCTGGCGCATTCTCGCAAGCGCCGCCTGCGACGGCCTTGTGGGCGCTGATCCGACGCCCGAACCGCAGGCCTTTTCGGGCAAGCGCCGGTTCTGACAATCCCGACTTCAAGGAGCCCAGCTGTGACGCAAAAGCTCACGGCCTTCCTCGCGTTCGTCTTCGCGATCGTGATGGGGGCCATCAACCCCACGACCAGCCATGCGGCCGACCCGGCGGCAGCAACGAGCGCCGAGCAGGCGGGCCATCAGCGGCTCGCCGACCTGCTGGAAGACGAAGCCACCCGCAACGCCCTCATCGAACAGCTGCGCAAGCTCGGTGAGGACCAGGCTGCCGAGGCCATCGCAGGCGAGCAGGGTGCGCAGACGCTGGCCGGCCGTGTCGCCGGTCTGACGCAACAGCTCGCCCAGGGGATCGTCGACGAAAGCCGCACCGCCGTGGCTGCGCTGCAGGACGCCTGGGCGCAGGCGAGAGCGGCCGATCCGCAAGCCCTGCTGTGGGTGCTTGGGGAACTCGTGGTGCTCGTGGTCGTGACGCTCGTTGCCTACCGGATCCTGGGCGCCGCGGCCGGCCCCGCCTTTCGTGCGCTCGATCGCTACGGTGCGGGCGGCGAGGGCTTGCGCGCCCTGGGCTGGATTCGTCGCGTGTTTGCGGTGGCCGGCGCGGCCCTGGTCGATCTCATTGCCATCGGGCTTGCCTGGCTTGCGGGCTACGGCGTTGCGCTCTTCCTGCTCGGCGAGCCGGGCAGCCTGCGCATCCAGGAGTCGCTGTTCCTCAATGCCTTCCTCGCGGTGGAGCTCGTTCGCCTGGTGATACGCCTGCTGCTGTCGCAGCGTGGCGACAACCTGGGTGTTCTTCCGATGAGTGGCGAGAACAAGGCCTACTGGGCGACCTGGGCCGGGCGCATGGTGTATTTCCTCGGCTATGGACTGATGTGGCTGGTGCCGGTGGTGGAGCACTATCTCACCGCCGAGCTGGGGCGTGCGCTCGTGATCCTGATCCTGCTCTCGGCAGTGCTGCGTGCGGCGGTGGTGGTGATGCAGAACCGCCAGCGCGGCCGCCTCGCCCTCGAGGCGCTCGGCGAACGCATGCAGACCTCTTTCGGGCGCATCAGCATGACGATCAGCGCGCGCATCTGGCATGTCGCCGCACTCGTGTATCTGGGCGCAGTGCTGGTCACCTCGCTGCTGTATCCGAAGGATGCCTTGCCCTTCATGCTGCGCGCGACCGGCCAGACCTTGCTCGCGGTGTTCATCGGCATCGCGCTGGCGGCGCTGCTCACCCAGGTGATCCTGCGTCGCATCCGCATCGGCGACGAACTGCGGCGCAAGTTCCCGCTCCTGGAGGCGCGGCTGAACGCCTATGTACCGACGGCGCTGAAGGTCGCCCGCTTCGTGATCCTGGCCGTGGTGCTGGCCTTCGTCGTGGACGCGTGGACGCCTTTTGATTTCGGTGCGTGGCTCGCTTCGGAGGCAGGCGGTCGCTTCGTCGGCCGGGTGGTGTCGGTCGCGCTGATCGTGGCGCTCGCGCTGCTCGTGTGGCTGGTGGTGGCGAGCTGGATCGAGTTCAGGCTCAGCGCTGAGGCAGGGGGGGCGTCGAACCCGCGCGCGCGGACCTTGCTGACCATCTTCCGCAATGCGGTGGCGATCGCGCTCGTGGTGCTCACGACCATGGTGGTGCTGGCCGAGATCGGTATCAACATTGCGCCGCTGCTTGCCGGTGCCGGCGTGCTGGGCCTTGCGATCGGCTTCGGTGCACAGAAGCTGGTGCAGGACGTCATCACCGGCGTGTTCATCCAGCTCGAGCGTGCGATCGATGTGGGCGATGTCGTCACTGCAGGCGGCATCACCGGCACCGTCGAGCGCATGACCATCCGCTCCATCGGCATGCGCGACCTGCATGGCACCTACCACCTGCTGCCGTTCTCGTCGGTCGACATGGTGTCGAACTACAACCGCGACTTCGCCTACCACGTCGGCGAATATGGGATCGGCTACCGTGAAGATACCGACGAAGCCATCGTTCATCTGCGCGCAGCCTTCGCCGAACTGCTCGAGGATCCGGCACAGTGCGACGTGATCCTGGACCGTCAACTCGAAGTGCACGGCGTGACCGCGCTGGCAGACAGCTCGGTGAATATCCGCGTGCGCATCAAGACCCGCGCGGGTTCTCAGTTCCCGGTGGGCCGCGCCTACAACCGCCTGGTCAAGCGCCACTTTGACGCGGCGGGCATCGAGATCCCGTATCCGCACATGACGCTCTACTTCGGCGAGGACAAGCAGGGCAAGGCGCCCCCGGCAAATCTGCGCGTGCTTAACGGCACGCTGGCGGGCGAGATTACGCAGGAGCGATCGTGAGCTAGGCGAGAGGACAGGACCTCGATCGCGTCGCTGGCCGGTCGGGATGCTGCATCCAGCGCACGGAGGCTTGATGATGAAGGGATGTCCCGCTTCCCGCTGAGCGCGGGGCTCCGAGCGCTATACTCTCGGGTTTTCACGCTCTTGCATCATGTCCGACCCCACTCCGATCTTTGCCGCCGACGGTCCGCTTGCCACTGCCATCCCCGGCTTCCGCGCCCGTGCGCAGCAGATCGAGATGGCGCAGAAGATCGCCGAGGCGCTGCGCGACAACCGCGTGCTGGTGGCGGAGGCGGGGACGGGTACGGGCAAGACCTTCGCCTACCTGGTGCCCGCCCTGCTCGGTGGTGGAAAGGTCATCGTCTCCACCGGCACCAAGACCCTGCAGGATCAGCTCTTCAACCGCGACCTCCCCACGGTGCGCGCGGCGCTCAAGGTGCCGGTGTCGATCGCGCTGCTGAAGGGCCGCGCCAACTACGTCTGCCATTACCACCTCGAGCGCAACGCCCGGGACGGCCGCTTCCTCACCGCGCAGGATGCCGCCGACCTGCGCGCCATCGGCCGCTTCGCCCAGGTCACGCAGAGTGGCGACAAGGCCGAATGCACCGATGTGCGCGAGGACTCGCTGGCCTGGCTCGCTGCCACCTCGACGCGCGACAACTGCCTCGGCCAGGACTGCCCGCACAAGGAAGAGTGCTTCGTGATGCAGGCGCGGCGCAACGCGATGGAGGCCGACGTGGTGGTGGTCAATCACCATCTCTTCTTCGCCGACGTGATGTTGCGCGATGAGGGCATGGGCGAACTGCTGCCGGCGTGCAACGCGGTGATCTTCGACGAGGCCCACCAGCTGCCCGAAACCGCGAGCCTGTTCTTCGGCGACAGCGTATCCACCGCCCAGGTGCTGGAACTGGCCCGTGACACGCGTTCCGAGACGGTGGCGGCGGCGCGCGACTGCGTGGCGATGATCGACCAGACCCGCAACCTGGAGAAGGCCGCGCGCGACCTGCGACTGGTGTTTGGCGCCGAGTCTGCGCGCATCTCGGCCGCGCAGGCTGCCGAGCAAGAGCACTTCGACGCCATGGTCGAGGCGCTGGAGAAGGCGCTGGCGGACTTCCATGCGGTGCTCGACACCCAGGCCGAACGCTCCGAGGGCCTGGGCAACTGCCTGCGCCGCACCGAGGAGATGGCCGAACGGCTGACGAGCTGGCGCAAGCCGGAAGGCAGGGAGGTGATCCGCTGGGTCGAGGTCTTCTCCCAGTCGCTTGCGCTTAACGCGACCCCCCTGCACGTATCCGACGTGTTCAAGCGCCAGCTCGAAGGTCACCCGCGGGCGTGGATTTTCACCTCGGCGACGCTGGCGGTGGGCAAGGCCGACTTCGGCCACTATTGTCGCGAGCTGGGTCTGGCCTGGATGGATCCGCCGCCGCTCACCGCGGTGTGGGGCAGTCCCTTCGACTATGCGGAGCAGGCCCTGTTGTATGCCCCTGCCGGAATGCCCGAGCCGAACTCGCCCGACTACACCGAGCGCGTGGCGAAGGTCGCGCTGCCACTGATTCGCGCGGCGCGCGGGCGCGCCTTCGTGCTGTGCACATCGCTGCGCGCGATGCGCCGTATCCACGAGCTCATCCTCGATGGCCTGCAGCAGCGTGGCGACGCGCTGCCGGTGCTGCTGCAGGGCGAGGGTTCGCGCACCGAGCTGCTCGAACGCTTCCGCCGCCTGGGCAATGCGGTACTGGTGGCGAGCCAGAGCTTCTGGGAGGGTGTGGACGTGCCGGGTGATGCGCTGTCACTGGTCGTGATCGACAAGCTGCCCTTCGCGCCGCCCGACGATCCGGTGCTCGCTGCGCGCGTCGAGCACATGCAGAAGCAGGGTCTGAGTCCCTTCGTACACCACCAGTTGCCGAAGACCGTGATCAACATGAAGCAGGGCGCCGGACGGCTGATCCGCACCGAGCGCGACCGCGGCGTGCTGTGCATTTGCGATCCGCGCATGATCGAGAAATCCTACGGCAAGGTCGTGTGGCGCAGCCTGCCGCCGATGCGGCGCACGCGCGCCGAAGCCGATGCGGTCGCGTTCCTCGAGAAGCTGCCGCCGCCCCGGGAGGGCGACTGAGCGGGGTCAAGGGTGAGGAGGGCCTCTCTGTTGTATCCTCTCGGGTCACGCAACTCCCAACCTTCCGTGGTTTCTCGATGAAAGTCTTCGGTTTCGCCGGCTGGTCCGGTTCCGGCAAGACCACCTTGGTGGAAAAGCTCATTCCAGAGTTCACTGCGCGCGGCCTGCGCGTGTCGGTGATCAAGCACGCCCATCACGGCTTCGACCTCGACAAGCCGGGCAAGGACTCGTGGCGTCATCGCGAGGCTGGGGCGACACAGGTCCTGATGCTGTCGAACGACCGCTGGGTGCTGATGCATGAACTCCGCGGCGCGCCCGAGCCCACGCTGGAACAACAGCTTCGCCTGCTCGAACCCTGCGACCTGGTGCTGATCGAAGGCTACAAGGCCGCCGCCGTGCCGAAGATCGAAATCCATCGCCCCGCGCATGGCAAGCCGCCGCTGTGGCCGGAGAATCCGCACGTGGTTGCGGTCGCCACCAACGGCGAGATCGACTGCCCGCTGCCGTGCCTGCCACTCGACGCGCCGGCCCCGATCGCAGACTTCATTCTCGATTTCCTCAAGATCCAATGAACGCCAACATGCTTTCCTTCGATGAAGCCCACGAGAAGCTGCTCGGCTTCGTCCGCCCTGTGCGCGAGATCGAGCAGGTGGACACCATGTTTGCCGCGGGTCGTGTGCTTGCCGCGACGCAGTACTCGGCAATCAATCAGCCACCGATGGACAACTCCGGCATGGATGGTTACGCGCTACGCGCGGCCGACGTGCCTGTCGCGGGCACGCGGCTGCCGGTCAGTCAGCGCATCCCCGCAGGCTGCGTCGGCCACGAGCTTGCACCGGGCACGGCCGCACGCATCTTTACCGGCGCACCGCTGCCCCCGGGGGCCGACACGGTGGTGATGCAGGAACTGTGCGAGCATGCGGGCGAAGAGGTCCTGATCAACACCGTACCCAGGATCGGCGAAGCCGTGCGCAGGATGGGCGAGGACATCGCCTCGGGCGACGCCATCCTGCCTGCGGGCCTGCGCCTGACACCACAGGCCGTCGCCCTGGCGGCTTCAGTCGGGCTGGCGCAGCTGCCCGTGTATCGACGGGTGAAAGTAGCGATGTTCTCGACCGGCTCCGAACTCGTGATGCCGGGTGAGCCCTTGCCGCCGGGGGGCATCTACAACTCGAACCGTTTCATGCTGCGCGGACTGCTGGTCGCGCTTGGTTGCGAAGTGGAAGACTTCGGCATCGTGCCCGACCGCCTGGACGCCACGCGCGAGGTTCTGCGGCGTGCTGCCGAGGGCCACGATCTGATCCTGACCAGCGGCGGCGTGTCGGTGGGCGAGGAAGACCACGTCAAGCCCGCGGTGGAGGCAGAGGGCAGTCTCGACATGTGGAAGATCGCGATGAAGCCCGGCAAGCCGCTCGCGTACGGCCGTGTGCATGGCGCTGCCTTCATCGGCCTGCCGGGCAACCCGGTTTCGAGCTTTGTAACCTTCCTGATGATGGTGCGCCCCTTCCTGCTCGCCACACAGGGCGTGCGTGAGGTTGCGCCGGCCTCGATCCTGCTGCGTGCGGACTTCGACTGGCCCCGGCCCGATCGCCGGCGGGAGTTCCTGCGCGCACGCGTGAATGCGCAGGGCGGTGTGGAGCTCTTCTCCAATCAGGGGTCGGCGGCGCTCAACTCCACGGTGTGGGCCAACGGCCTGGTGGATATCCCGGCCGACACAGCGATCGTACGTGGTGAGAGCGTGCGCTTCCTGCCCTATGGCGACCTGATGCTCTGAGCCGCGCCGCGGCCGGCGCGCAACAACGATCCTGGACGAACACAGCGGACGAATACAGCAATGACTACGAAGGTGAAGCTTCTTTATTTCGCCAGCTTGCGCGAGGCGGTCGGGAAATCGGGTGAGGAACTCGAGTTGCCTGCCGGTGTTGAGACCGTGGGTGCATTGCGCGCCCATCTCGCGCAGCGCGGGGACGGCTGGCAGGCGCTCGCGGCGGGACGCAATGTGCGCGCCGCGCTCAACCAGCACATGGTGGGCGCGGAAGCGGCCGTGGGCGCGGGGGATGAGGTCGCGTTCTTTCCACCGGTTACGGGAGGCTGAGATGGAAATGCGCCCGGAGGTCAGCGTGCAGGAAGCCGACTTCGACGTCGGCGGCGAGATGGCCGCGCTGAGCATGGATCGGAACGACGTGGGCGCCGTGGCGAGCTTCGTGGGCCTGGTGCGCGATGTCAATGACGGCAGCGGTGTGCGCGCGATGACGCTGGAGCACTATCCCGGCATGACCGAGCGCTCGCTGGAGGAAATCGTCGCGCAGGCGCGTGCGCGCTGGCCCCTGCTCGGCGTGCGCGTGATCCACCGCTACGGCCGGCTCGAGCCGGCCGACCGCATCGTGTTCGTGGGAGTCGCCAGCGCCCATCGCGGTGCGGCCTTCGCTGCCTGTGAATTCATCATGGATTACCTGAAGACACGGGCGCCGTTCTGGAAGTGCGAGGAAACCCCGCATGGTGCGCGCTGGGTCGACGCGCGCGAGGCGGATGATTCCGCGGCGGCGCGCTGGGCGGAAGAAGGAGAAGGTGTGGACGACGTTTCCTGGGACGAGATCGAACAGCGACGCTGAGCGCACCTGCGCTGCACGCGGCCCGGGCAGTGCCTGGGCAGACGTGAAGACGGCGCCCGCAGGCGCCGTCTTTCGATCCGTGTCACCCGTAAGCGGGTTGCCGGGGCTTCCGCCCTGCGAGGCTCAGCGGCGGCCCTTGCCGGCCTGCTGCGTGAAGGACTGGAAGGCCTCGGTCGAGGCGCGGGTCATCTGCTCGAAGGCGGCGCGGGTGGTATCCATCGCGGTCTGCATCGCACCCAGTGCGTTCTGGTCAGCGATCGGCATGCCCTTGAACATCTTCTGCATGGCCTCGAACATGTCGGCGCTACCGGTGCTCAACTGCTCGCCGATGAGCTTGCCGAACTCCGCCTGCGTAGCCGCGGTGATCTCGGTGATCTGGCGTGCGCAGGCAAGCATCTGCTCGGTGGTGTTCTGCGCGAAGTGCGCACGCATGTCCATCATGCTCTTCGGGTCCTTCGCCGCGGTCAGCGCCCGGGCGTTTTCGACACCCTCCTCGAACAGACGCTTGGCAGCGTTGACCTGGATCTCCATGATGCGCTGCGAATTTTCGATGGACATCTGGGCCAGGCGCATGGCGGCCTCAAGGTTTTTCTTCTGAAGTTCGTTCAACTGGTCTTGCTTGCTGGCCATAAGATCCTCTCCACTCGCTTGAATGATCGGTTGCTGTAATGTCGGACGTTTATGCACACCGTTTTTCGGCGCAAGCGGTCTTGGTGCCGCAGCGAACGTCCTGGCTTCACAATAGCACAAGCGATGCCGCATTCCGCCGGGACTGCAGTTGGCGTGGGAAATCCGGCTTGAATGTCGCAATGCAGCAACAATTTCTGCCGCGGGATTCGCTCAGTGGATCATCGGCCGGTTCGGCAGGCCCGCATCCGGCGCAGGTGGCTCGCCCGAGCGTGGGAAGTGCCGCTGCAGGCAGGCTCCGACATCCTCGATGGCGAGCAGCAGCGCCTGCTCGACTTCGCCGTCCCGGCAGCAGCGCCCGATTGCCCCGACCAGATCGTTCCAGTGCGCCGCTCCGGTCGCACGTGTCAGTCCGCGGTCGGCGACGATCTCGATGCGATGCTCGGCCAGCAGCAGGTAGATCAGCACGCCGTTGTTGTTTTCAGTATCCCAGACGCGCTGCTTGCCGAAGAGCGTGATGGCGCGGTCCCGCACCACCTCGGAAAGGGGCTCGCCGTGCAGGAGGTGGCGCCACAGGTAACTGGGCGGCAGGCTCGCCTCCACACAGACGCAGATTTGTCCACTGTGGGTGGCTTCGCTCTGTGCGATGCGGGCCTCTAGCCGGCCGTTCGCGGCCTCGTCCAGGGCGCGGCGTGCGTCTCCGGCGTCCAGCCAGAGGTGGCGGAGCAGGCGACGCAACTTCTCCGTCACCATCTCCCCGATGCTCCCCCGCCACCGAAGCTGCCCCCACCCCCGGAGCGGAAGCCGCCACCGCCACTGAATCCTCCACCTCCGAACCCGCCCCGGCTGCGGATGACCGGGCCGCCGCCCGCGTGGGGTGGTCCGCCGCGCCCGCTGGCGCCTACGCCAAGGACGAAAACGAGGACCACGGCAAGCACGGCGCCGACGAGGGCGAGCAGCACGCTCGCGGTCAGCACATGCACGATCAAGCCGGTCGCACCGCCGGTGAGAAGGGCACCCAGCTTGCGGCCGAAGTTGCTGACAAGCACGGCCCCGAGCATGGGGACGATGACGACGAGCAGGGCACCGATGTCTTCCAGCGCACTGCTCGGTGCGTCGTCCAGCCTGGGTTCGGGCAGCGGCAGGGCTTCGCCACGGATCAGCGCGAACAGCGCATCCACGCCGGCATCGATTCCTGCCGCGTAGCCGCCGTGGCGAAAGGCGGGGGCAATGACGTCGTCGATGATGCGCCAGGCGGCGAGGTCGGGAATCGCGCCCTCGAGCGCACGTGCGACCTCGATGCGGATCCTGCGATCCGTCGTGGCAATGACCAGCAGTACGCCGTCGCCGACATCACGACGCCCTATCTTCCAGGTATCCGCAGCGCGAAACGCGAACGCTGCGATGTCTTCGGGAGCGGTCGTCGGCAGCAGCAGAACGACGATCTGGCTGCCACGCTCGGCTTCGAAGGTGGCGAGCTTCTGTTCGAGCGCGCTGCGTTCCTCCGCATTCAGCGCGCCGCTCTGGTCGATCACGCGTGCACTCAGCGGCGGAACCGGCTGCAGGGGTTCGGCGTGCACGCAGGTCGGCCAGACGACGACGAGAAGTGCGAGCAGCGGGGCGAAAAACAGTGCGAACAGGGGGGTGTGCAGCGGCGTGAGCAGCAGGGCGAGACGGCGTCCGGGGTCCGGACGCCGCCGCCTCGCGCGGCGGCCCTGCCGGGGCGCGGCTACGTCGGGCAGCCGGGTCAGACCTGGATCGGGCATGCGCGTGCCCCCGTTCAGCGCTTGTCCTGGCTACCGAAGTCCACGCGCGGCGGAGTAGCGATCTCGGCCTCGTTGGCGACGGTGAAGCCCGGCTTGGGTTCGTAGCCGAACACCATCGCGGTGAGATTGCTCGGGAAGCTGCGTGCGAGCACGTTGTAATTCCTGACTGCCTCGATATAGCGGTTGCGCGCGACGGTGACGCGATTTTCGCTGCCTTCGAGTTGCACGCGCAGATCCTGGAAGCCCTGGTTGGCCTTCAGGTTGGGATAGTTCTCCGACACGGCGAGCAGGCGAGACAGCGCGCTGCCAAGCTGCCCTTGGGCTGCCTGGAAGCGCTCCATGGCTTGCGGATCCTGCAGCATCTCTGGCGTTACCTGGATGGCGGTCGCCCTGGCGCGGGCCTCGATCACCCGGCTCAGGGTCTCCTGCTCGAAATCCGCCTCGCCCTTGACCGTCTCCACCAGGTTGGGGATCAGGTCGGCGCGCCGCTGGTACTGGTTCAGCACCTCGGACCATGCGGAGCGGGTTTCCTCGTCCAGACGCTGGAAGTCGTTGTAGCCGCACCCACCCAGTCCGAGCGAGGCGGCCAGGGCGAGGAGGGCAAGGTAGTGTCGGATCGGCGCTGGGCGCATGGTGTGTTCCCGGGGAATGCTGAGTGGATGAGGACTACTTTAGCAGCAAGAGCAGTTTTTTTGTCCTTGCTCAAGGTCCGTTCCTGCTGGTGGGGATAGGATCTGCTCGCTGCGATTCCGGCCGCAGTCCGAGACCGGACCTCTTCGATGGAAGACCCCCGATGTTCCAGAACGCTGTTCACCCCTTTGATGCGCGCGGCGTCGCCAAGCGCTTCCGCCATGCCGCGATCTTCGGTGCGCTCGAGTCGCTCGAGGACGGCGAAGTCATGCGCTTCGTGAATGACCACGATCCGCTGCCGCTGCTGAACCAGATCCAGCAGCGCTACGGCAAACAGGTCGGTATCAATTATGTCGAGCGCGAGCCCGGCAACATCGTCATCGACTTCACCATCCAGCTCGGTGCCGAAGCTGCAGCGGGTGCCCCCGCAGCGGCTGCAGCCGTCGCCGGCCATGGCGGTGGCTGCGGTGGCGGTGGCGGCCACGGCTGCTGCTCCTAAGCCTTTCCGTACTTGCGGAAGACCGCGCGGGCATCGGCCTGCGCGCGTTCCAGCGTGCAAATGGACGGATCGTCGTCATGCCCGCTGAAGAACCCGTCCTCCTGGGCGGCCATCACCAGTTTGATGGCCGCCTTTTCATTTTGGTCGAAGCGCTCGTAGAGCAGGGTTGCAACCTCGTCCAGATGTTGCTCGTACGTCATCGGCATGGGTTGCTTCCTCAGCGCAGGGTGACGAACTCTTCCGCGCTGGTCGGATGGATCGCCACAGTGTTGTCGAAGTCTGCCTTGGTTGCGCCCATCTTCACCGCTACCGCAAAGCCCTGCAGCATCTCGTCCGCACCGTCGCCGATTACATGGGCGCCGACAATACGCTCCTCGGGGCCCGCGCATACGAGCTTCATCGCAGTCTTGGGGCGATGTTCGGTCAGGGCGTGGTACATCGCAGTAAACCGGGTCACGTAGGTCTTCACGGTGTCGAAGCGCGCGCGTGCGGCCTCTTCGGTGAGGCCGACGGTGCCGATCGCCGGGTGGCTGAAGACCACGCTCGGGATGTTCTCGTACTCCAGCCTGCTGTCCGTCTGGCCGAGGAAAAGCCGCGCCGCGAGCCTGCGTCCGGCCGCGATCGCCACCGGCGTGAGCTCCGCGTGACCGGTGATGTCGCCGATGGCGTAGATGCCGGCGGCGTTCGTATTCTGGAAGGCGTCGACGGGAATCACGCCATCGTCCCGTACGCCGACTCCCGCAGCAGCCAGGTCGAGCGCATCGGTGTTCGGTCGGCGACCGGTCGCCCAGACCAGCGCATCGACCTCCAGCACCTTGCCGTCGCGGCACGCGACGCGCAGTGCGCCGTCTGCGGTGCGCTCGATGGCGGTGACCTGCGTCCCGAGATGGAGGCGGACACCGTCTTCCTGCATCTGCACTGCGAGCTCTTCGCGCAGGAGTGCGTCGAAGTTCTTCAAGAGCCGATCGCCGCGCACAAGCAGATTCACCTCGGAGCCCAGTCCTGCGAAGACCCCTGCGAGTTCCACCGCGATGTACCCGGCGCCGACCACTGCAACACGGCGCGGCTGCGTCTCGAGCGCGAAGAAGCCGTCCGAGTCCATGCCCAGCCCGGCGCCCGGGATGTCCGGCGTCACCGGCTTGCCACCGGTGGCAACGACGATGTGCGGTGCGCTGAAACGCTCGCCATTCACCTCGACCGTGCCCGGTCCGGTGAAGCGCCCGAAGCCGCGCGCCACTTCCACGCCGGATTTGTCGAGCATGCCCGCGTAGATGCCGTTCAGCCGTTCGATGTAGGCGTCGCGGCGCTGCTTGAGCGCACTCCAGTCGAAGCGTGTTTCGCCCACGGTGAAACCATAGCCCGGCGCGTCGCGCATGGCCTGGGCGATGCTGGATGCGTACCACATGACCTTCTTGGGTACACAGCCCACATTGACGCAGGTGCCGCCCAGGCGGGCGCCTTCGATCAGCAGAACCCGCGCGCCATACTCGGCTGCGCGCCGTGCCGTGGCCACGCCACCGCTGCCGCCACCGATCGCGATCAGATCGTATTCCTTCATGCGTTCTCCCTGCTTGTTCTCTTGTCCTCGCGGCCGGGGTGCATGGTGCACCTCGGCGATTACCAAGGGGACTCTATCGTGTTTCGCGCGTCGCGGCAGCGGGCGATTACAGCACCTTTTCGATCGCGGCGATCACTTCAGGGGCGTCCGGCTTGACTTCGCTCGGGAAGGCGGCGACCACGCGCCCGTTGCGATCGATCACGTACTTGTGGAAGTTCCATTCTGGCGCCGAGGACTGGCGCGCGATCTCGCGGAAGATCGGGTGCGCGGCCTCGCCGGTCACCGGGATGGGCGCGTACATGTCGAAGGTGACGCCGAAGTTCTCGAAGCAGACCTCCGCGGTCTTCGCCTCGTTGTCCGCTTCCTGACGGAAGTCGTCGGACGGAAAGCCAGCGACCTTCAGCCCCTTGTCCTTGTAGCGCTGGTGCAGCGTTTCGAGCTGGCGGAACTGGCGGGTGAAACCGCAGTGGCTTGCGGTGTTGACCACCAGCACCGGATGCCCCGCGTAGCGCTCGGCGAGCTGCACGACTTCGTCGGCGTGCAGACGGCGCAGGCTGTGGTCAAAGAGGCTGTCCGGTGCGTCCGCTGACTGGGCGAGAACAGTTGTGCCGGCCAGTGCGAGGGCAACGAGCGTCGCGGAACGAGGAAGGCATCGAAGAGCGGTGCGCAGCATGGTCATGGTCTCCGTGGAAGGTGTCGTATGGACCCGCGCGAGCCGATCCGGTTCGTCGCGCGCTACATGCGGACCGTACTTTCGCCGTCATTGTCACTTGCGCTGATGCGATCAAGGGCCAGCGCTGCGGGTCGATACGCGGAGAGCCCGCCTTGTGGGCGGACTCCAAGCGCGTTCACAGCAGCGCAACGTCCTTCTCGCCACGTTCATACACCACGTTGGCGCGCCCCACCAGAAGCGGGTCCAGGGCACCGATCTGCTCGAGGTTCTTGTTGGTGTAGGGCAGCTTGTGCAGTACATAGCGCAGGGCGTTGAGGCGTGCGCGCTTCTTGCAGTCGGACTTGACAACTGTCCACGGTGCGTCGGCGGTGTCGGTGTAGAAGAACATCGCTTCCTTGGCCTTGGTGTAGTCGTCCCACTTGTCTAGCGAGGCGAGGTCGATGGGGGACAGCTTCCACTGCTTGAGTGGGTGCGACTCGCGTTCGCGGAAGCGGCGGCGCTGCTCGTCGCGGCTTACCGAGAACCAGAACTTGATCAGGTGGATGCCGCTGCGCACGAGGTTGCGTTCGAACTCCGGCACCTGGCGCATGAACTCGTTGTACTCGTCGTTGCTGCAGAAGCCCATGACGCGCTCTACGCCGGCGCGGTTGTACCAGGAGCGGTCGAACAGCGCGATCTCGCCGGCGGTGGGCAGGTGCTGGATGTAGCGCTGGAAGTACCACTGGCCGCGCTCGGTTTCGGTCGGCTTCTCCAGCGCCACCACATGTGCGCCGCGCGGATTCAAGTGCTCCATGAAGCGCTTGATGGTGCCGCCCTTGCCGGCGGCGTCGCGCCCCTCGAACAGGATCACCACGCGCTGACCCGTCTCCTTGACCCAGGCCTGGAGCTTCAGCAACTCCACCTGCAGGCGGTACTTCTGCTTCTCGTAGGCCTTGCGCGACATCAGGTTGCGGTAAGGATAGCCACCCTGGCGCCAGTCGGGTGCAAGCTCGTCGTCGGGGTCCTGTTCCTTGCCCTGAGTGCGGTCGGCGCGCATCAGGGCGCTACGCAGCATGTGGATGTCGTCTGGTGATGCACCGGACAGGATCGCTTCCAGGGTGCGCAGCTTGTCTGCGGCGCTGCGCTCCGCCTCGTGTTGGAGGATGTCGCTGACAGCGACGATCTTGGCGTCCTGCGCTGCAGCGATGGCCTCGTCTACCTCGAAGCGCTCGATCTCGGCCGTGTCGAGGGCGGGTGCAACGTCGCCGTCGCGAGCCTTGCGAGTCGGTGTGCGCCGGCGCGCCCTGGTGCTCTCGGCACGCACCGTGGTTTGCTGTCCGGAAGTGCCGGTTTCTTCTGCATGGTTGGATTTCGCCATGAATTCCCTCCTGATAGATCAGGACAAATTCTATGCCCTTAGCGATTGCCCGCGGATGGACTTTCGATCGATCTTCTTTCTGCCTGCGATGCAATGCATGTATCCGGGGCTTCGCAGGCTGGGCGATTGGTCAACTGATGTGCGCTGGCGGCTCATCGCGCCGGCAGGTCGTTCGGCGCGGTGGACGCTGCGCGGGTAGAATTGCGCGCCTTCAATCCGCTACCGACCCTGCCGCGCGCAGTGTCGCTTCTCCGACTTCATGCCTTTGACACCCGAGACCCGATCCCTGCTCGACATGGCCTACCGTGTCGGTGCCCCCCGTTTCCATGAGCTGTCGCCGGCGCAGGCGCGCCATTCCTTTCAGAAGCTGCAGTTCGCCTTCCGGCCCGAGGCGCCGGCGGTGGCTTCTGTGACCGAGGTGCCGATTCCGCGCGGCGATGGTTCGGCCCTGCTGGCGCGCTTCTACCGGCCGCTTGCCAGCCACCGGGACGAGGTGCTGCCGCTGCTGATCTACCTGCACGGGGGCGGCTGGTGCGTTGGAGACGTGCCCAGCTACGACGTGCTGTGCCGCGAGCTCGCCAACGGGTCGGACTGCGCGGTGCTGTCGGTCGACTACCGGCTCGCCCCCGAGCATCCCTTTCCGGCTGCGGTGGAGGATGCGCGCCTGGCCTTTGACTGGTGTGCCGGGAATGCCGGCCTGCTCGGTGTGGATGCTGAGCGGATCGCGCTTGGTGGCGACAGCGCGGGGGGCAACCTTTCGCTGGTGACTGCGCTGGATTTGCGCCAGCTGCCGACGCGACCCGTGTTCCTGATGCTCGTCTATCCGAGCACCGAGATCCTCAGTGCGCGCCCTTCGCGCGCGCGTTACGCTGACGGCTACTTCCTCGATCTCGAGACGCTGCAGTGGTTCTTCGAGCGCTATCTTCCCGAAGGCAATACGGAGGACTGGCGTGCCTCGCCGATGCGCGCCGCATCGCTGGCGGGGCTGCCGCCGATGCTGCTGATCGCTGCAGAATTCGATCCGCTGGTCGATGACTGCGCTGCCTTTGCGCAACGCGCGGTCGCTGAGGGCGGCATGGTCGAACACCACGTCTTCGAAGGCGTGGTGCACGGCTTCTTCACGCTCGGCAAGCTGTTCCCAGAGTCGGGGCGGGCCGTGGCGCTGGCGGCGCAGGCGCTTCGCCGCGCCCTGCGGGGCGACTGAGTCTCGTGCCGCCCCTTCAGTCGCTCACTGCCGAAATGAGTTCGAGGCGGGTTTCGCGCGCTTCGGCCACCAGCGTCTCGAACTCGCTGGCGCCGACCTCGCCGAGGCTTGCATCGCGAAGCTCCGGCCGGTTCTGAATACCAAGCAGACTGTCGAAGGGGTTGGGCGTCTCGGCCGCGAGCGTGGCGAGGTGGAGGACGTCGTTGAGTGCGACCGGCGGCCATGCGGTGATTGCGATCGGATCGCTGGTGCAGGCGTCGATGATCACCTCGGGCATGCCGAAATCCTCGAGGATGGCGCCGCGCACCGGATCGTCCCAGACCGCGACGGCCTCTGCGAAACGGCCCATATCGCCTTCCAGTGCCGGGTAGCGGGCTGCGCGCGCGAGCAGGAAGAACTGCCCGATGTCGAGCACCAGGCCGGCAAGCATCGCGGCGTCTGCGTCACGGCGGCCAAGGTGATGCGCGAACGCGCAAGCCCAGGAAGCGACGTCCACCGAATGCATCCACAGCCCGGTCGCGATCAGGCGCATCTGGCGGGAGCGGTGGTCGCGGGCAACCTGTTCCGCCGCTACGGCGAAGGCCAGGCAGCGCAGCGTGGACAGGCCGATGCGCCCGATTGCCTGGGGCAGTCCCGTGATCTCGCCACGGTAGGGGTTCATCGACAGGGTGTTTGCCATGCGGATGACCTTGGCCGCGAGCACCGGCTCGGCACGGACGGCTGCGGTGATGTCGTTGAGCGAGCTGTCCGGGTCGTCGGCGAGCTTCTTGATCCGCAGCGACAGGTCGAATACGGTCGGAAAGCTCAGTGCGCCTTCGCGCAGTTCCTCTTCAACCTGCTGCGAGAAGGCATCGAGTTGCGACTGGAAGTCATCCATGGCCAGGGTCCGGTTCAAAGAGTGATGTGAGTGTAAGCGCACACGTGCGCTTGCGGGCATGCCGTCGCCCACGTTCGCAACGTTTGCGTGCTCAGGGCTGGGTCAGGACGACGCGGCCGTTCTCGAGGGCTTCGACCTGGGCGAGCGTGCAGACCGGCACGCCCAGCGCCTCGATCGTTGCATGGCCCTTCTTGAAGCGTTTTTCCACGATGAAGCTTGCTGCCAGTACCTGGGCGCCGGCCTCCCGCGCCATCTCGACCAGCGCCACCGCGGTGCGGCCATTGGAGAGGAAATCGTCGACGATCACCACGCGGTCGGTGGGGAGCAGGTAGCGCTGCGAGAGCACCAGCTTGGTCTCGCCACCTTTGGTAGGGGACGGGATGACGCGCGCGATGGCGGGCGACTCGACCTCGGGTGCGTACTTCTTCGCGTACACCAGCGGCAACTCGAGTGCCTGTGCCACGACGAGGCCGGGCGCGATGCCGCTGGCCTCGGCAGTCAGCACGACCGTGGGCTGAAACTGTGCGAGCCGCTTTGCGAGTTCATTGCCCATCTCGGTGATGAAACGGGGTTCGATGCGGTGGTTCAGGAAATGGTCGATCTTGAGGATCTGGTCGCCGATCACGGTGGCTTCGGCTTCGATCCTTCGCACCAGCGGTGCGTAGGGGCGGATGAGGTCAGGGTCGACAATCATGGACAGGTCCGTAAACTGAAAACGCCCCTCTGCCGGGGGCGGATTGCGCGGATTTTAGCGCGCGGATGGGGTGCGCGGGTGTTCGGGCTAGAATTCCGCCATCCCGATAGCGATGCAAGCGATGAACGACGAAGACTACATGCGCGCCGCCCTGGAGCAGGCGCGCGAGGCCGGTGCCTGTGGCGAAGTCCCCGTGGGGGCGATCGTCGTGTACGAAGGAGAGATCGTCGGCCGCGGCTTCAACCAGCCCATCGGTCGACACGATCCGACCGCGCATGCCGAGATCATGGCGCTGCGCGATGCGGCTGCGCGGCTGGGCAACTACCGCCTGCCGGGCTGTGAACTCTATGTGACCCTGGAGCCCTGCGTGATGTGCACCGGGGCAATCATGCATGCGCGCATCGCGCGCGTGGTGTTCGGTGCCCGGGACCCCAAGACGGGCGTGGCGGGCAGTGTGCTCGATCTGTTCGCGGAAACCCGGCTCAACCACCATGCCCGCGTCGAAGGCGGTTTGCTGGCCGATGACTGCGGACACATGTTGTCGCGCTTCTTCGCGGCGCGACGCAACAAGACGCTGGTGGCCTGACATGCGCGCGCGCGTCGTGATCGGTGAACAGTTGCTGCACCTCTTCGGCGACGACGGGGCCTGCATCCGGCGTTACCCGATCTCCACCGCCGCCAGGGGGGCGGGCGAAGAGCAGGGCAGCCACTGCACGCCGCGCGGCCGCCACCGGGTGCGCGCCCGGATCGGTGCCGGTGCCGCCTGCGGTACGGTGTTTCGTGGTCGCAGGCCGACTGGTGAGCTGTGGACGCCTGGGTTTGCGGCAAGCCACCCTGGCCGTGACTGGATCCTGACCCGCATCCTGTGGCTATGCGGCGAGGAGCCCGGACGCAACCGCGGAGGGGAGGTCGACTCCATGCGCCGCTACATCTACATCCACGGCACCGGCGATGACCAGCCCATGGGCGAACCGCGTTCGCATGGCTGCGTGCGCATGCGAAACCGGGACATCATCGAACTGTTCGACCTGCTGCCGCCCGGGGCGCAGGTGGAGATCGTTGAATGAGCGAACAGGCTGATGTCGAACCCTTTTGCATCGAGGTCGCGGACTGGGCCGTGGCCGAGGCGCTGGTGATGCCCGTGCGCGAGGCGGTGTTCGTGTGCGAGCAGGGCGTGCCGCCCGAGATCGAGCGCGACGGCATGGATGCGCTCAGCCGACACGCCATCGCACGCGATGCCCACGGCCGGGTGGTCGGTACGGGCCGCCTGCTGCTCGACGGCCACATCGGACGCATGGCGGTGTCGGCCCCAGCGCGCGGCGCCGGCGTGGGTGGCGCGGTGCTGGGCGCTCTGGTCGAGGAGGCGCGGCGTCGGCGAATGTGCGAGGTCGTGCTCAACGCCCAGGTGCATGCGCTCGACTTCTATAGCCGGCATGGCTTCGAAGCCTTCGGCGAGGTTTTCATGGAGGCCGGCATCGAGCACCGCGCCATGCGGCGCGTGCTGCCCGCGGTTCAGTCGGGCGATCGTGCGGGAAAGCGGTGATCCACCCGGCCGAGCAGGGCGCCGTCGCGATCCCAGCTCCATTCGACGAAGCGCAGGTGTCCGTCCCGGGCCTGTAGCAGTACGCTGCTGCAGCGCGTGCCGTAACCGGGGGCACGAATGAAGGCGGGTGAGAGCCAGCGCTCCCATTCCAGACTCATGCCGGTAGCGGGCAAGTGCGGGTCGGGGGCGGGTGTGGGGTCGCGCAACAGGTCGAGCAGAGCGGTGATTGCGGCCTGTTCCGCGTGCCCTTGCGCATCGCCTGCGGCTTCATCGAGCAGAGGGATTGCTGCGGACAGGCCCGCGCGAGCCTTGACCAGCTTGGGCCAGGGCGTATCGAGGAGATGGTTCGATAGCCCGTAAACGCCCGGCGTCAGCATGCGCACCGCGCCGGTGGTGCTCTCGAGCACCCCGAGCCGGTGGCCGTCCGAGAGCATCAGGTTGAACCCTGCATACGCTTGCGCGCCTCGCGCCAGCGCCTGCAGCGCAGTCTCGGCGTCCTCCCCGTCCTCGAGCGCGCTGCGGACCAGCGCGCCGCGCGATGGCGCCCCTTCCATACGCTGGCTTGGATCACGGAAGTTCGTGAGCGCAGCGAAGCGCCCGCCTCGCGTCAGCCCCATCCACGTGCCGCCCGCCTCGAGATCACGGCCGGCAAGCAGCGCGGGCGATTCGGGCCACCAGTGCGCGGGCGCGGCTGGGCGGCTGAAAAACTCGTCCCGGTTGGCCGCGACGATCAGCGGGTATCGTTCGTGCGCCTGCCAGGCGAAGACGATCAGGCACACGGTGGGCGGGTTCCGGTGTCGCTCAGGCCAGCGCGTAGGGCAGGTCGAGCAGCGACAGGCGCGGGCCATCGGGTGCGCCGACGCGGACCTCGCCCGCCTCGGCGCTGCTGCACTGGAGCACCGCCAGCGCTTCGAAGCCGCCGTCGGCAGTGGGTGCGACGTTGACCAGCTTGCCGGCCGACTGCTCGCCGAAGTCCGGTGCGTACAGGTCCGTCCCCGGGCCGGCTTCGGTGCCCGCGGGCAGCGCGACCCGGTAGGTGCGCTTCTTGAGCTTGCCCAGATACTGCGTGCGCGCCACGATCTCCTGGCCGGGATAGCAGCCCTTGTGGAAGTTCACCCCGCCGATGAGTTCGTAGTTGAGCATCTGGGCGACGAACTCTTCCTGTGTGGCTGCGGTGATCAGCGGGAGTCCGGCGCGAATCATGTCGAGCTGCCAGGCAGTGGTGCCGGCAGCGGTGGCCCCGGCCGCGCACGCAGCATCGAAAGCAGCGCCGGCGGTGGCAACCGGCGCGGCGAGCAGGTAGCGGGTCGGGCTCAGGCGGATGCAGCGCAGGCCGGCGTTGGTCACCGTCTGCTTCATGTCGGCTTCCGGCAGCAGGGCGCCGGCCCCCAGCGCGGCAGCGGCGGCGTCGGGACCGGCCAGCCCGATGAGGGCGGTGTCCGCACGCGCGTCCGACAGCTTGACCTTGCTGCGCAGCACGTACATCGAGAGCTTCTTCAGGAAGGCCGGCAAGATGTCGGCCGAGAGCGCGAAGGCGTGGCCCTCGGGCTCGGACCACAGCAGGAAGCTCGCGATCATCCGGCCTTTGGGCGAGTTGAAGCTGTTCCACTCGGCGCCGTCTGCGGGCAGCTTCTTGACGTCGTTGGACACGAGGTTGTGCAGGAACTCGGCCGAGTCCGGGCCGACTGCGCGGAGGGTGCCCAGGTGCAGCAGCGGCACCGCGATGGTTCCGTCGGCGCTGCGCGCTTCGGTGGTGGCGTCGGCGAAAGAGGCAGAGCGGGCATCGTCACCCAGGGTGGCGCCCCGGTGGGCGAGGTGGTCGGTCCAGGCTGTCATGGTCGGATCGTTTGGGTTCGGTTTTTGGTCGGATGTCGGGTCGTCGGGTCTAGCGGCAGCGAATTCTTGTTTGCGTGTTCTGTGGTATTTCGTCCCGCGGGGGACGCGCTGCACGATGAAGTATTATAGGCCCCCTCCGTGCGCCGGTCGCCCATGCTGCCGGCAGGGATTTTGCCCAGCAACCGCCGATGAAGCGTCTTTTTCTCAGCCTCCTTGTCCTGCTCGTCCTTGCCACGGCGTCCGTCGCCGGCGCAGGGTGGTGGTATGCCCACCGTTCGCTGCTCCTGTCTGCCGAGCGCGTCGATTTCACCATCCCGCGCGGTGTGGGCATGCGTCAGGCGGCGACGATCATCGAGCGCGCAGGCGTCGGCGTGGATGCCCGCGCGCTGGCGCTGATCGCGCGTATCGGCGATCGTGCGCACCGCATCAAGGCGGGCAGCTATGAGGTGCATGCGGGCATCACACCCTGGCAGATCGTGCTCAAGCTCTCCGATGGCGACGTGACCCAGGGCGAGCTGGTGCTGCTCGAAGGCTGGACGTTCCGCCAGGTACGTCAGGCGCTCGAGTCTCATCCCGAGCTGGAGCCGGACAGCGCCGGGCTGAGCGACGCCGAACTGCTCGCGCGCATTGGGGCCGCCGAAGCGCATCCCGAAGGCCTGTTCTTTCCCGACACCTACCTGTTCGACAAGCACAGCAGCGCGCTTGCGGTGCTGGAGCGCGCGTACCAGATGATGCAGGTGCGGCTCGAGCGTGCGTGGGGCGAGCGCGACCCGGCGCTACCGCTTGCCTCGCCCTATGAGGCGCTGATCCTGGCGTCGATCATCGAAAAGGAAACGGGTAGCGCAGCAGATCGTGCGCTCGTCGCCTCGGTGTTCGCCAACCGGCTGCGCATCGGAATGCGGCTGCAGACAGATCCGACGGTGATTTACGGCCTCGGCGAGGGCTTCGACGGCCGCCTGCGTCGCGTGCATCTGGACGCCGATCACCCCTGGAACACCTACACGCGCGCTGGGCTACCGCCGACGCCGATCGCGATGCCGGGCGAGGCCTCGCTGCGCGCCGCCGTCCAGCCGCAGAAAAGCGATTACCTGTACTTCGTCGCGCGCGGCGATGGCAGCAGCGAGTTCTCCCGCAACCTCGCCGACCACAATCGCGCGGTCAACAAGTTCATCCGCAAGCGGGGCGGATGATGCGACACGCCAAGCACGCACAACGGGCATCTGCCGACATGCACCACGACACCTCTCCCGCGCCTGAGCGCGGCCGCTTCATCACCTTCGAGGGCATCGACGGGGCCGGCAAGAGCTCGCAGATTGCCGCCGTGGTCGCGCTGCTGCAGGTGGCCGGCATCGATGTGGACCAGACCCGGGAGCCCGGGGGCACCGCGTTGGGCGAGCGCCTGCGGGCGCTGCTGCTGCATGAGCCCATGCATCTCGAGACCGAGGCCATGCTGATGTTCGCCGCCCGCCGCGAACATCTTGCGGCCCGCATCGAGCCAGCGCTTGCTGCGGGCCGCTGGGTGGTATGCGACCGCTTCTCCGATGCCACCTTCGCCTATCAGGTGGGCGGACGTGGCCTCGATCGTGCCAAGTTCGACGCGCTCGAGGACTGGGTCCATCCCGGGCTGCAGCCGGATCTAACCCTCGTGTTCGACCTCGAGCCGGCCGTCGCTGCGGCGCGCGTGGCTTCGACCGGGGTCGACCCGGACCGCTTCGAGCGGGAGCAGTGCGGTTTCTTCGAGCGTGTGCGCGAGGCCTACCTCGAACGCGCGCGCGGGGCGCCGCAGCGCATCTGCGTGATCGACGCCAGCCGCACGCCCGAGGCGATCCGGGCCGAGGTGGAGCGCGTCGTGCACGAGCGCCTGCTGGCATGATCCACGCTTGGCTCCAGCCCTCCTGGCAGCGCCTCGTCGAGCTCGGCGAGCGCCTGCCGCATGCGCTGCTTTTCGTCGGTCCCCCAGGGCTCGGCAAGCGGGAACTGGCCGAGGCGCTCGCCGCCAGACTGCTGTGCGATGCGCCGAGGCCCGACGGTCATGCCTGCGATCACTGCGAACCCTGTCAGTGGCGTCTGACTGCCAATCACCCTGACCTGATGCGGGTGGTGCCGGAGGCCGATGCCGTGGCCGCGCGCGCCGAGGGCGAAGGTGAGCTCTCGCCGCGCGAGGCAGGAGGCAAGTCCGCGTCGGAGCAGATCCGCATCGAGCAGATCCGCGACCTGCAGGCGGCGCTGAGCATCACCGGGCACCATGGCGCCCGCCGCGTGGTGGTGATCGATCCGGCCGAAGCGATGAACCCCTTCACCGCCAACGCGCTGCTGAAGCTGCTCGAGGAGCCGCCCGCGGGCTGCGTGTTCCTGCTCGTGTCGTCTGCGCCGCGCCGGCTGCTGCCCACGATCCGCAGCCGCTGCCAGCAGTGGCACTTCGCGCGCCCGGACGAAGCCGCGCTGGCGCACTGGTGGGTGCATGCTGACAAGGAGGTGAAGGCATTGCTGGCGGTGGGTGGAGGCATGCCGCTGGCGGCCGAACGCCTTGCGCGCAGCGGCGGCGCAGCGATGCTCGCGCGCTTCGTACGCGACCTTGGCGGCCTGGAGGCGACCGGGGCGCTGCGCCTGGCGGGGCAGTGGGAAAGCTGGCTGAAGTCGAAGGAGGCGATGGCGGCCGGCTTCGGGCTACCCGAGCTCACCGACTGGATGCTGCGCTGGGTAGGCGATCTCGCTGCCCTGCGGATGGGGGGGCGCGTGCGCTTCTTTCCCGCACAGGAAGGCGTGCTCGCTGCGCTGGCCAGCCACACGAGCGTGGCCGCGGCAAGCGCCTGCTACAATGAGCTCCTTCAGATCCACAAGGTATCGCGCCATCCGCTCAGTCTGCGCCTGGTGCTCGAAGACATGCTCATGCGTTACGCCCGTGCCATTGCCGGAGCCCGAGGATGACCGAAGCTGCACGTCCTGCCGTTGCCCGCCCGAGCGTGCTGTCGCTCAACATCAGCTCGAAGGCTGCGCTGTATGCGGCGTACATGCCTTTTCTGGTCCATGGCGGCATCTTCGTGCCCACGCCGAAGACCTACAAGCTTGGCGACGAGGTCTTCCTGCTGCTGCAACTGCTGGACGACCCCACCCGCCACCCGGTCGCGGGCAAGGTGGCCTGGCTGACACCGCAGGGAGCCCAGGGGGGCAAGACACAGGGGATCGGCGTGCATTTTTCCGATGACGATTCTGGCAAGGGTTTGCGCGCGCGGATCGAACAGGTGCTGGCGGGCCACCTGAACTCGGCACGCCCCACCCATACGCTTTGACGCTGCCGGAGCGCGCCACGCGCGCCGCTCCGGTTTCCGCCCGGCGTCCCGGCGAGCACTTCGTACGGGAGCGCGCCGGGACACTCACTGACCTGCAGGAACCGGATGTTCGTCGATTCACATTGTCACCTCGATTTCCCAGACCTGATCAGCCGTGAGGACGCGTTGCTCGCCAACATGGCGGCGAACGGTGTCGGTGCGGCGCTCTGCATCAGCGTCAAGCTGGAGGATTTCCCGCGCGTGCGTGGGCTTGCCGAGCGGCACGCCAACCTGTGGGCCTCGGTGGGCGTTCATCCCGACAATGCGGATGTGGAGGAGCCCGACCTCGCGCGGCTGATCGAGCTTGCCGATCATCCACGGGTGGTGGCGATCGGGGAGACCGGGCTCGACTACTACTGGCAGAAGGATGCGCCCGAGTGGCAGCGCGAACGCTTCCGCGTGCACATCCGCGCCGCGCGCGAGACAGGCAAGCCGCTGGTCATCCACACCCGCAGCGCCGCCGAGGACACTCTGCGCCTGATGCGTGAGGAAAACGCGGGCGAGGCGGGCGGCGTCATGCACTGCTTCACCGAGCGCTGGGAGGTGGCCGAGGCGGCGCTCGAGCTCGGCTTCTACATCTCATTCTCGGGCATCGTCACCTTTCGCAACGCGAAGGAACTCAAGGAGGTCGCCCGCCGCGTGCCGCTCGACCGCCTGCTGATCGAAACCGATTCGCCCTATCTCGCGCCGGTGCCACACCGGGGCAGGACCAACGAACCGGCCTGGGTCGTGCATGTGGCCGAGGAGATCGCCCGTCTGCGCGAACTGCCGCTGGCTGCCATCGAGCAGGCCACCACCGACAACTTCTTCCGGCTTTTCCATCATGCACAAAGACCTGCCTGAAACGCGCGCCAAGGCTCGGCCCGCGAGCAGGCTGATCGTTGCCACCCTGCTGGCCGCCAGCACGCTCTGCTCCTGCGCAGCGATCGCGGGCAGCTACGACGATGCGCTCGATTCGGCGCGTCTTGGCGACACGCGCCAGCTCACCAGCCTGCTCGACCGGGGTATCGATCCGGACACTGTCGATCCGCAGGGCAATTCGCTGCTGATCCTCGCTGCGCGGGAAGGCCAGGCGGACACCGTGGCGGCTTTGCTGAAGTATCGCGCTCGTGTCGATTACCGCAACCTTGCCGGCGATTCGGCCTTGATGCTTGCGGTGCTGCGTGGGCACGAGGCAGCGGTTCGCGTGCTGCTCAAGGCTGGTGCCCGCGTCGAACACGAAGGCTGGACGCCGCTGCACTATGCCGCCTTCGAAGGGCGGGAGAACATGCTTGATGCCTTGTTCGCTGCCGGTGCAAACGTCAATTCGCCGGCGCCGAACAAGGCCACGGCGCTGATGCTCGCCGCGCGCAACGGTCACGTCGGCGTGGTCCGCCGTCTGCTGGCGATGCCGCAGACGGACCTCAATGCGCTCAACGACGTCGGCTTGTCCGCCGATGCGTGGGCGCTGCAAGGCAAGAACACCGAGATCGCCGAGCTCATCCAGGCCGAACGCAAGCGTCGCGGCCTGCGTCCGCCGGCGATCAAGCTCACGATCGAGTGAGCCCGACCATGAGGCGCCTGCGCCCCATTCATATCCAGTGAAGGAAACAGCATGAGCAGTCTGCCCAGGTGCCCCGCCTGCAACTCCGAATACACCTATGAGGACGGTGACAACTACGTCTGTCCCGAGTGCGCCCACGAGTGGCCCCGCAAGGCGGGCGCCGAGGCCGAGGAGGCGGGCAAGGTGTGGAAAGACGCCAACGGCAACGTGCTGCAGGATGGCGACAGCGTCACGGTGATCAAGGACCTCAAGGTCAAGGGCTCGTCCCTGGTGGTGAAGGTCGGCACCAAGGTGAAGAACATCCGCCTGGTCGAGGGTGATCACGACATCGACTGCAAGATCGACGGTATCGGTGCGATGAAGCTGAAGTCGGCGTTCGTGAAGAAGAACTGAAGCCGCGCCTATCCGGCGAGACGAATGCAAAAGGGCCGCGCAAGCGGCCCCTCCGTTTCTGCAAGGCGCCGGGGCTCAGTCGCGGAACTTCGGTGCCTGTTTCGTCATGCCGGCGCGGATTGCGGTCTGCAGGTCCTCGGACAGCAGCATCGCAGCGTTCCAGGTGGCGACGCGGTCCAGACCGTCGGCCACGCTGTGATCGCGCGCGTGGTTGAGCATGTCCTTGGTGCCACGGACCGCGAGCGGCGACTTGGCGGCGATGGTGTGGGCGAGCTTCATCACGCCCTCCATCAAGGCCTCGGGCGTATCGAAGACCCGGTTGACCAGGCCCATGCGGGCAGCCTCCCCGCCATCGAACCCGCGCCCGGTATAGGCAAGCTCGCGCACCATGCCTTCGCCGATCAGACGCGGTAGCCGCTGCAGGCTGCCGACGTCGGCGACCATGCCGAGGTCGATCTCCTTGACGGAGAACTTCGCATCCGCCGCGCAGTAACGCATGTCGGCGCAGGCGATCAGGTCCACGCCGCCGCCCACGCAGGCGCCCTGGATGGCAGCGAGCACCGGCTTGCGGCAACGTTCGAGGCTGGTGAGCGTGTCCTGCAGGTCGAGGATGAGGTTGCGCAGGTTCTCGCGCGTGCGCGCCTCGCAGGCGTCCTTCACGGTGGGCAGGATGCTCATCATCATCTGCAGGTCGATGCCGGCGCAGAAGTTCGCGCCGGCGCCGTGCAGCACCGCCACGCGCACCGCCGGTGTACGGTCCATCCACTGCATCGCGGCGCGGATGTCCTGCCACATCTGCAGGTTCATCGCGTTGGCCTTGTCGGGGCGGTTCAGGGTGACGACGGCGACCTGGCCGTCGAGGCCGATGCGCAGGGTGTCGAACTGCGGCAGGGGGATCCCTGCGGTCGTGGCGGAGGCAGGGAACTGGCCCGCGACGACGGCCGGTGCCGAGGCGGCCCTCTCGATGCTGGCCGCCAGCTCGATGCCCTGCTTGATCGCGCGCTTCGCGTCGAGTTCGGCGGCCACGTCCGCGCCGCCGATCAGGTGCACGCGCATGCCGGCCTCGATGAGCGCGGCCTGGAGTTCTCGCTGCGGCTCCTGACCGGTGCACAGGATCACGTTGTCGACCGGCAGCACCTCATTCTTGCCGCCGATGCTCAGGTGCAGGCCGGCGTCGTCGATGCGGTGGTAGCTTGCCCCCGGGATCATCTGCACGCCGCGGTTCTTGAGCGCGGTGCGATGGATCCAGCCGGTGGTCTTGCCCAAGCCTTCACCGACCTTGCTGGTCTTGCGCTGCAGCAGCACGATCTCGCGCGGGGCGGTTTCCAGATGCGGCTTGGTCAGGCCGCCGCGATGGACGTAGGCAGCGTCGATGCCCCATTCGGCATAGAACTTGTCCGGCGCCAGGCTGGGGCTGATGCCCTCGTGGCTCAGGTACTCGGCGACGTCGAAGCCGATGCCGCCCGCCCCCAGGATGGCGACGCGACGGCCTACCGGCTTCTTCTCCCGCAACACATCCAGGTAGCCGAGTACCTTTGGGTGATCCACGCCCTCGATCTCCGGCACGCGCGGCACGATGCCGGTGGCGAGCACGACCTCGTCGAACTTCCCGGACAGCTCGGTGGCGGAGACGCGGGTGTTCAGCTTCAATGCGACGCCGGTCTGCTCGATGCGCCGGCCGAAGTAGCGCAGGGTCTCGGCGAACTCTTCCTTGCCCGGGATCTGCATCGCGATGTTGAACTGCCCGCCAATGCGCGCACCGGCTTCGAACAGCGTGACCTTGTGCCCGCGCTCGGCGGCTGTGGTGGCGAAGGCCAGGCCCGCGGGGCCGGCACCGACCACCGCGATGTTGCGCGGGGTCACGGTGGGCTCGATCACCAGTTCGGTTTCGTGGCAGGCACGCGGGTTCACCAGGCAGGAGGTGATCTTGCCGCTGAAGGTGTGGTCCAGACAGGCCTGGTTGCACGCGATACAGGTGTTGATGTCGGCGCCGCGGCCCGCAGCGGCCTTGTTCACGAAGTCAGGGTCGGCGAGGAAGGGCCGCGCCATCGACACCATGTCGGCCTTGCCCTCGGCGAGGATGGCCTCAGCGATCTCGGGCGTGTTGATGCGGTTGGTGGCGATCAAGGGGATGCTGACGTGGTCCTTGAGCTTTTGCGTCACCCAGGCGAAGCCGGCGCGCGGCACGCAGGTGGCGATGGTGGGGATGCGCGCCTCGTGCCAGCCGATGCCACTGTTGATCAGCGTGGCGCCGGCGGCTTCGATCGCCTGCGCGAGCTGCACCACCTCCTCGAAGGTGGAGCCGTCCTCGACGAGGTCAAGTAGCGACAGGCGGAAGATGAGGATGAACTCGCGCCCGAGGCGTTCGCGCGTGCGGCGCACGATCTCGGTGGCGAAGCGGATGCGGTTGGCGTAGGCACCGCCCCATTCATCGCTGCGCTGGTTGGTATGGGCGACGATGAACTCGTTGATCAGGTAGCCCTCGGAGCCCATGATCTCGACACCGTCGTAGCCGCCTTCGCGGGCAAGCTCGGCGCAACGCACGAAGTCTTCGATCGTGCGTTCGATGTCGGCGGTGGACAGTTCGCGCGGCACGAAAGGCGAGATCGGCGCCTGGATGGGGCTGGGTGCGACCAACTCGGGGTGGTAGGCGTAGCGGCCGAAGTGCAGGATCTGCATGGCGATCTTGCCGCCTTCGCGATGCACTGCCTCGGTGATCACGCGGTGGTGCGCGGCTTCTTCCGATGTGGTCAGCGTGGCGCCGCCGCTCCAGGGGCGGCCCTCGGCGTTGGGGGCAATGCCGCCGGTCACGATGAGGCCGACGCCACCGCGCACGCGCTCTGCGTAGAAGGCCGCCATGCGCTCGAAGCCGCCTTCGGCCTCTTCCAGCCCGACGTGCATCGAACCCATCAGGAAGCGGTTGGGCAGGGTAGTGAAGCCGAGGTCCAGGGGACGGAAGAGGTTCGGGTAGGTGGCCATCGTCTCGCTCGCGGTGTTTTATGGTGGGGCTGGTTGCATGGCCGGACCGCGGGGGAGGGAGTCCGGCCTGCGCGCTCGAGGAGGGAGGGAGTGGTGCGCAGGCCGTGGAGGGGTGCTGTCCAACTATGCAACCAGTTGCAGCACTTTAGAAGATCTCGATCGACTATGCAACGCGTTGCATGGTTCACATGCACGCGGCTAGACTTGCGCCATGTCGCTCGCCCACGCCCTGCTCACCTCGCTGCTCGAACAACCCTCGTCCGGCTACGATCTGGCACGGCGTTTCGACAAGTCCATTGGCCACTTCTGGCAGGCGACGCACCAGCAGATCTATCGCGAGCTGGGCCGAATGGAAAAGGCGGGCTGGATCCTGTCCGAGCCCGACCCTGACGCAGGCCGCACCCGCAAGCGCACCTACTGTGTATTGCCCTCCGGCCGCCAGGAACTCGAGCGTTGGGCCGCCGAACCTGCGCCGCTGCCCGAACTGCGTGACGAGTTCATGGTCCGGCTGCGCGCTGACGCCACGCTCGGCCCGCTTGGCCTGCTGCCCGAGCTGCGCCGGCGCCGTGAGCTCCACTGCGAAAAACTGCGCGCCTACCGTGCGATCGAGGCCCGCGACTTTGCGCCCGAGACGGCGCCCACGCGCAAGCGCCGTATCCATCACCTGATCCTCAAGGCGGGCATCCAGTACGAGGAAAACTGGATTGCATGGTACGACGAGGCAGTGCAGGTGCTCGGTGAGAGCTGACCCGCGAGATTTCATCCGCGAGGCCTGACGCGCGAGCGGGCCCGACTCTTTAACCCGCGCGCCCAGCCAGGCTCCCGTGCGGGCCCTTCTGCTCAGCTGCCCGCGTAACGCTCCAGCCAGTGCGCGTAGGGTGCGGGCAGCACCCAGGTCGGGCGCTCGACCCCGAGCGCTCGCGCGGCCTGCATCGGCCAGTGCGGGTTGGCGAGATGCGCGCGCCCGATCATCACCAGATCGAGCTGGCCGTCGCGCACGCAGGCATCGGCGGTGGCCGGGTGGTCGAACCCCCAGGCCGATGCCACCGGCAGCCCGGTCTCGCGGCGCACGCGCTCGGCCACCGGTGCGAGCAGGGCCGGCGCCCAGGGAATGTTCGCGGTGAGCGTCGAGAAGCCCATGCTGACGTTGAGCAGGTCCAGACCTTCGGCCTTGAAGCGGCGGGTGAGTTCGATGGCTTCGGCGAGGGTCTCCTCATCGCGGCCGTCGTATTCGATCACACCGAACCGTGCGGTCAGCGGCAGGTTTTCCGGCCACACCTTGCGCACCGCCTGCACGGTCTCGCGCAGGAAGCGGCTGCGGTTCTCGAAGCTGCCGCCGTAGGTGTCGGCGCGCTGGTTGGCGTGCACCGAGAAAAAACTCTGGCCGAGGTAGCCATGGGCGAAGTGCAGTTCCAGCCACTCGAAGCCGGCCTCGTGTGCGCGCCGGGCGGCGGCCACGAAGTCCTCGCGCACGCGGGTGATGTCTTCCAGCGTCATCGCCTTTGGCACCTTGGGCAGATGTGCGCCGAAAGCAGTGGCCGAGGGCGAGATCGTCTGCCAGCCGCGCGGGTCGCCGTCGGCGATGTGGTTGTCCCCCTCCCAGGGGCGGTTGGCGCTGGCCTTGCGGCCGGCGTGGCCGATCTGGATACCGGGCACCGCGCCGGCGGCCTTGATCGACGCGGCGATCGGCGCCATGGCCGCAGCCTGTGCATCGTTCCACAGGCCGGTACAAGCCGGGGTGATGCGGCCTTCGGGCGAAACCGCCGTCGCTTCGACGATGACCAGACCCGCGCCGCCGCGTGCGATGGCAGGGTAATGCACGCAGTGCCAGTCATTGACCACGCCGTCGGTGGCCATGTACTGGCACATCGGCGGCACGGCGATGCGGTTGCGCAGGGTGATGTCCTTGAGCTTGAGTGGCTGGAAGAGTGCGGTCATGCAGTGGGTCCTTGCAGGGTTCCAGGAATAACCCGGGTTCACAGGCTGGCTTCGAGGATGCGGCGGCTGGTGGCGAGGTCGATGTCGCGGTGCTCGCCGAGTGCCGTCATGCCATGCACTTCGAGCTGGGCGATGATCCGGTCGATCGCGTCCGCGCCGATGCCGTAGTCGGACAGGCGGGTCTTCACACCGAGCGACTCGAAGAAGGCGCGGGTACGGGTGATGGCGGCGTCGATGCGTGCATCCTCTTCGCCATCATGAATTTTCCATACTCGCGCGGCGTACTGCAGCAGCTTGGCGCGCTTGGCGGCGCGGCGATCGTTCAGAAGGCTGGGCAGCACGACCGCGAGCGTCTGCGCGTGGTCCAGACCATGCAGCGCGGTGAGTTCATGGCCGATCATGTGGGTCGCCCAGTCCTGCGGCACCCCGACGCCGATCAGTCCGTTCAGGGCCTGGGTGGCGGCCCACATCAGGTTGGCGCGTACCGCGTAGTCCTCGGGCGTGGCCAGGGCCTGGGGGCCGACCTCGATCAGGGTCTGCAGCAGACCCTCGGCATAGCGGTCCTGCACCGGGGCGTTCACGGGATAGGTCAGGTATTGCTCCATGACATGCACGAAGGCGTCGACCGCGCCATTGGCGATCTGGCGCGGGGGCAGGGTATAGGTCTTGACCGGGTCGAGCACCGAGAAGCGTGGGAACACGTGCGGGCTGGAGAAGCCGAATTTGGCCTGGAGCGACTTGCGCGTGACCACCGAGAAGCAGTTCATCTCCGAGCCCGTGGCCGGCAGGGTAAGCACGCAGCCGATCGGTAGCGCGCGGGCGACATGCTTGCCGCGCGTTTGCATGATCTCCCACGGCTCGCCCTCGTAGCCGGCAGCGGCGGCGACAAACTTGGTGCCGTCGATCACCGAGCCACCACCCACCGCGAGCAGGAAGTCGATCTGGTCACGGCGCACCAGCTCGACTGCCTTGATCAGTGTCTCGTAGCTCGGGTTGGGCTCGATGCCGCCGAAACGCTGTACGCTGCGCTGCCCGAGTGCGGCCTGCACCTCCGGCAGCGTGCCGTTGCGCTCGGCGCTGCCGCCACCGTAGAGCACCAGCACGCGGGCGCCAGCCGGTACGAGTTCGTCCAGGCGGGCGATCGTGCCTTCACCGAAGACGATGCGGGTGGGGTTGTAGAAGTCGAAGTTCTGCATCGGGGGGTCCTTTGTTGTTGTCGCCGGCAGCGGTTGCCGGAGTGAATGTGGCGGGTCTTGAACGAGACCCGGTATTGAAAAGGCCGAGTCGCAAAAGTTCGCGGCAGTGCGGAAGGTGCCCGCTGGGCTGAATAGCTTCGATGGCGGGCTTGCATTGGCCGGCTGGCGTTGGCCCAGCCTTCTTAAGCTGCGCAGGGCCATAATGGTGCCATGCCTGACACGCTCTTCCTCTTCGATCATCCGCAATCCGTCGCGGCCTGGGGCGCGATCGACGACCGCGTGATGGGCGGGGTATCGCGCAGCGCGCTGCGCCTCGATCCCGCCGGCCATGTGGTGTTCGGTGGTGTGGTCTCGCCGGACAACAACGGCGGCTTCGCCTCGGTGCGCGCGCCCGTGTCGGATGCGCCGAACGGTGCGATCGACGCGCTGCAGATCACCGTGCGCGGCGACGGCCGGCGCTACAAGCTCAATCTGCGCATCGACGGTGGCTTCGATGGCATCAACTACCAGGCGGCTTTCGACACCATGGCTGGCGAGTGGCAGGTGCTGCGGCTGCCGATCGACGCCTTCCGCGCCAGCTTCCGCGGCCGGCCGGTGCCGGATGCGCCGGCGCTGCGCGGCGCACGCATCCGGCAAGTCGGGTTGATGATCGCCGATCGGCAGTTCGGGCCCTTCGAGCTGGCGATTCGAGAGATTGGCACGCTCGCTGCGGGCGAGTAGGGCGCCTTCGATCAGCCTCGGGTCGAGGTCGTGCCTCCTCCCAGCGCGCGATACAACTGCACCACGGCCTGCTGCAGGCCGCGCTTGACCTGCGACTGAGCCAGTTCGCTGTCGAAGAGCTGTGCGAGATCGGTGCTGGCGAAGCGGAGCAGCGTGGTGAGCGTGATGCGCGGCAGGAAGGCCTTGCGGGCGGCGAGTCGGCCCCACAGGTCGATCTCCCAGGCCGGCATCGACAGGCCGGCGACAGCGTTCTCGCCGACACGGTTCTCGCGCGGATCGAAACCGGGCATGCGCTCCCGCGTCGCAGACGCGGTCGCATTCACGCCCGGGAACAGCGCCGCACGCTCGATGCCGTACTGCGCGCGGGCAAGCTCGATGCGCTCGATCGCGATGCGCAGGTCGGCGTTGGCGACCAGCGCCTCCTCGATCAGCGCATGCAGTTCGGGTGCGGGCAGGATCTCCCGCCACGGCAGCGCGCCCAGGCTTGCTGCGTCCTGCTCCGCTTCAGCGTTCGCCGTCGCCGCCTGTCGCGGCCAGCGCTCCGGCACCGGCACGTCCGGTCGCACGAAGGCGGCGGGCTGGCAGGCAGCAAGCAGCAGGGCCAGGACAGCAGACAGGGCGGGGAGCAGACGCCCAGGCAGCGGTGCGCGTCTCATCGTCCCGCCTCCGTCTCGTCGCCGCGGATGCGGAAGAAGCTCGCGTACAGCAGCGGCACCACCACCAGCGTGAGCCCGGTGGCGAAGATGAGGCCGAACATGATGGTCACCGCCATGCTGCGGAAGAAGGGATCGACCAGCAGCGGCGCCACCCCAAGCACGGTGGTAGCCGCCCCCAGGAAGACCGGCCGTGCGCGGCTGGCCGAGGCGTCCAGCACCGCAAGCAGGCGCGGCTTGCCTTCGCGGATCTCCACGTCGATCTGGTCCACCAGCACGATCGCGTTCTTGATCAGCATGCCGGTCAGGCTCAGGAAGCCGAGGATGGCCATGAACTCGAAAGGCGCCTGGAACAGCAGCAGCCCGACCGCGACGCCGACCACCGCCAGCGGCACGGTGAGCCAGATCACTGCGGTCTGGCGCAGGCCGTTGAACATCACGATCACCGCCACCACCATCGCCGCGAAGCCGAAGGGCGCGGCTGCGGCCAGCCCCGCGTTGGCCTCGGCCGAGGCCTTGTGCTCGCCATGCCATTCGAGCACGTAGCCCGGCGGCAGCGCGATGGCCTCGATCTGCGGGCGCAGGCGCTCGAACAGCGGCGCGGACAACTGCCCGGCGGGCGGGTCGCACTGCGCCTTGATGGTGGGGAAGCGGTTCTCGCGCCGGATCAGCGCGTCCTCCCACACCGTGTCGACGCGCTCGACGAACTGGCTCACCGGTACGAACTTGCCCGCCGTCGCGCTGAAAACCTGCGCATTGCCAAGCTCCTCGACGCCGCCGCGCTCGTCGACTGGCGCGCGCGCAAGGATGGGGATCAGGCGATCACGCTCGCGATACACGCCGATCTGCTGGCCGACGTAGTTGCGCTCGAGCGCGGCGGCGATGTCAGAGGGCAGCACGCCGGCGCGCTGCGCGGCCTCGATCGAGAAGCGCGGGCGCACCACCGGCACCGCCTGGCGCCAGTCGTCCTGGATCGCCACCGCCTCGGGGTCGGCGGCCATGATCGCCTTGGCCTCCTCCGCCAGCCGGCGCAGCACCGCTGGGTCGGGGCCGCGGAAGGCGGCCTCGATCTTCTTGCCGCCACCGCGCCCGAGCATGAACTTCCACACCTTCACGCTGGCCTGCGGGAAGCCGGCCTCGAGCTCGGGCTGCAGGCGCTCGATGAGGCCGGCGATGTCCTCGAAGCGTTCCACGTCCACCAGCAGCTGCCCGTAGGCCGGGTTGGGGTCCTCCGGGCTGTAGGTGAGCATGAAGCGCAGCCCGCCCTGGCCGATGAAGCCGGTCACATGAGTCACGCCCGGTGCCGCGCGCACCTTGGCCTCGGCCTCGGCGACCACGGCTGCGGTCGTGCGGAGGTCGGTGCCCTGCGGCAGCGCCAGGTCGACCACGAACTGCGGCCGCGCCGAGTCGGGCATGAAGCCGGGCGGCACATGGCCGAAGGCGACCACGCCGGCCGCGAGCAGGCCGACCAGCACCACGCCGCTGAGCTTGCGGTGGGCCAGCACACCCCGCAGCAGGCCGCGATATGCGCGCAGCGCTCGGCCTTCCTGTACGTTCGTCTCCACCTTCACCTTGAGGAAGGCGGCGCACAGCAGCGGCGTCAGCGTGATCGCGAACAGCCACGACAGCAGCATCGAATACAGGATCACCCAGAACAGCGAGCCGGCGTATTCGCCCATGTCGGTGGGCGACAGGCCGATCGCACTGAAGGCGAGGATGCCGACCACCGTGCCGCCGAGCAGCGGCCAGACCGTCGCGCGCACCACCGCGCCGGCGGCGGAAGCCACTGTTTCACCCTTCTGCAGCCGCACCAGGATGCCGTCGGTGACCACGATCGCGTTGTCCACCAGCATGCCGAGCGCGATGATCAGCGCGCCGAGCGAGATGCGCTGCATCGCGATGCCGTCCATCCACATGGCGATCAGCGTGCCGGCCACGGTCAGCACCAGCACCGCGCCGATGATCAGTCCGCTGCGCAGGCCCATGAAGAGCAGCAGCACCACGACCACGATTGCCACTGCGGCAACCAGGTTGTCGACGAAGCTCGACACGGCAACGCGCACCGAGTCCGACTGGAAGGAGACCACGTTCAGCGCCATGCCCACCGGCCGCTGGTCCTCCAGCTCGGCCAGGCGGCGCTTGACCGCGTCGCCCATCTCCACCACGTTGCCGCCGAGCACGTTGGAGATCCCCAGCCCGATCGCGGCCTGGCCGTCGTGACGCATCAGCACCGCGGGCGGATCCACGTACTCGCGGCGGATCTCCGCCACGTCGCGCAGGCGCAGCAGGCCGCTGCCCGCGTCGCCGGCCACCACCAGCTCGCCGAGCGCGTCCACCGACACCACGGCGTCCGCGGGCTGGATCTGCAGGCGCAGCGGCCCGGCATCGACCGCCCCCGCCGGCGCGACCAGGTTCTGCGCGCGCAGCGAGGCGTAGATGCGGTCGAGCGGCACGCCGAGCTGGGCGGCGCGCGCGCTCGACACCTCGACGTAGATCGCCTCCTTGCGCTCGCCGAGCAGCGCCACCTGCGCCACGCCCGGCACCAGCACCAGCTCGCGGCGCAGGAAGTCGACGTAGTCGTACATCTGGCGCGGGCTGTAGCCCTCGCCGGTGACTGCGTAGAAGAGCGCGAAGACGTCGCCGAAATCGCTCTTCACCACCGGCTCGGCCGCGCCCGGCGGGAGCGTGCGCGCCGCATCGGCGATCCTGCTGCGCAGCTTGTTCCAGACCTGGTCGAGCTCGGCCTGACTGTGCGAGAACGCCAGCTTGGCCTCCACCTTGACCAGCGATTCGCCGGCGCGCGACACGGAGCTGATCTCCTCCACCTCCTGCATCTGCTGCACCGCGCCCTCGATGCGGTCGGTGATCTCCTCGGCCACCTGCGCCGGCGAGGCGCCCGGATAGGCGGTGACGACGACCGCCTGGCGGATGACGAACTCCGGGTCCTCGAAGCGGCCGAGGCGCTCGTAGGCCAGCCAGCCGCCCGCCAGCACCAGCAGCGTGGCCACCCAGGCGACGACCGCCTTGTGGATCGTGTATTCGGCGATGTTCATGCGCGGCCCCGGGCTCAGCGGGATTCGAGCGGACGCACCGCCATGCCTTCGCGCAGCGCACCGACGCCCGCAGCGACGATGCGCTCGCCGGGGGCGAGGCCGGAGGCCACGACCATGTCGGCGCCGACGATGGCGCCGGTGTGTACCGGGCGGCGCGTCACCCGCCCGTCCTGCCCGACCACCCACACGCCCGGCTGGCCCTGCGCGTCCGCGGAGACGGCGGCGAGCGGCACGCGGATCGTGGCGGCGGCCGCGGCCGCTTCAGCCTCTGCGTCCGCTGCCTCCACGCTCACCGCCATCCCCGGCAGCAGGTTCACGCCTGCCGGTACCGAGCGCACGGCGAGCACCACCGCATAGGTCTGCGTCAGCGGGTCGGCCTCGGCGGCGAAGGACTTGAGCTCGAGCGACAGCGCCTGCCGCGGCGCGCCGGCGTCACCCGCCACCGCGCGATCCCCTTCGAGGAAAGCGACCGCGCCCTGCTGCGGCCGCATGCGGCGCACCAGGCGCTCGGGCACGTTCACCACCACTTCGAGCGCGTTCAGATCCTGCAGCTCGGCGATCGGCTGCTTGGCCTGCACATTGGTGAAGGGCTCGATGCGGCGGCGGGTGATCACGCCCGGGAAGGGCGCCTTGATCACGGTGTCGGCGAGGTCGCGCTCGGCGGCGGCGAGGCTGGTGCGCGCGGCCTCGAGGCGGGCGCGGCGGTCGTCGACCTCGGCGCGCGCCACCGCCTGCTCGCTGTCCCACAGGCGCTGGTAGCGCGCGAGGTCGTTCTTCGCGCGCTCGAACTCGGCGCGCGCCGCGTCCAGGCGCGAGCGGTAGATGCGCTCGTCCAGGCGCGCCACCACCTCTCCCGCCTTCACCGGCCGCCCTTCCTCGAGGCTGAATTCATCCACGAAGCCGGGCACGTCGAACGACAGCTCGGCGCGTCTGGCTGCGCGCACCCGCCCGGACAGGCGCACTGCCTCTCTCGCAGCGGTCTCACCCACGGTGACAATGAGCGCCGGACGCGCCGCCTCCACCACCGCTGCGGGCGCAGGTGGCTCGCCGCAGGCCGCGAGGGACAGGCTGAGCAGCCCTGCGCAGAGCACGGAGGGAGTGTTCATCCGAGGAGGTTCCTTAGGGGTTGAATGGCCATACTTGCGCGGCCGTTACGCCGCAGGGGGCTGCTCGACCGGGGAGAGGCGGCGGGGCTTCATGAGGTCCTCCCGACCGGCAGCATCACGCTCGCGTGGACGAAGCGGTCGTTGAAGTAGATGCCGTCGATCCGCCGTGCCACTTCGGTCGCTGCTCCGGTGGGAAGGTCCAGTTCGACGATGAACCAGGGACGTTCCAGGTCGCCCTCATGGATCGGCTCGACCCCGAGCACCGGCCCGAAATGGCGCATGCGCTCGCGCAGTTTCTCGAGGTCCGTTTCGGGGCCCAGGCCCGAGACGATCAGCTTCATCAATGGTCTCCGGTGGTCCGGTTTGAATTGCGTCGAAAAGGGCTTGAAGGATAGATCGGACATCGGGACAATCGGCAGCAGCCGGCCCATTCTGGGCCGAATGATCGCGAGGAGACCTTGATGGACGACTTCGACCGGCGCTTCGAGAAGAGCTTCTCGATGGTGGCTTTCGCGACCAATCGCCACCTCGTCGACCACATGCGCCGACTGGTGCAGCTGCTCGACATGGATGTCGACAGCGCCATGCTGTGGGGACTGGTCGCGCACCTCAGCGTCGCCCACGCGATGCGTCCGGGGGCGCTGCCGTCCGATCTGCTCGCCCCCGACGGCTTCATGCTCGGCGAGGCTCGCGCCGTCCGCCTCGCAGATCTGGTGCAGGTGTCGGGCCTGCCCAAGGAGACCGTGCGGCGCAAGCTGGAGAAGCTGCGCGAGCGCGGCAAGCTCACCCGCAGCGAGGACGGGCGCTGGATTGCGCCACGCAGCGGCGTCGACGAGGGCAGCTACGAGTTCACCCGCGAGTCGGTCAAGCGCCTGTTGCAGACCGCGCGGGTGATCGAAGGCATATTGCAGCACGCCCGCGTGGACTGAAGTGCGACGCGGCAGCCGTCCGAGCCACACCATCGCCGCCAGGAGGGCGAGGAATCCCGCCGCGAACACCAGGGGCAGGGCGCTGCGCCCTCGGCGCGGCCGGCGCCACCGCGCGCTCGCCGACGAAGGTGACTGCCTTCGCCTGCCGCCGCCCCTTGGCGTCGGTGGCCAGCTCGTAGCTGACCAGCTCGTCACGCTGCGGCCGGCGCTGGCGGTTAGTGAGGCTGCTGACGTGCAGAAAGACCGGCTCGCCACCGCCGGTGGGCGTGATGAAGCCGAAACCTCTGTCGTCTTTCCAGGTGGTGACTTTCCCTTGGAGACTCACAGCTCGCCGTGATGACTGAGGTAACGCCGGATGGCGTGAACGACCTCATCGGCGCTTGCATGAACCTCCACTTCGACCCCGAGCACTCGTGCAAGCTCACGTGCCTTCGATAGGTTCAAGTGTGCCCCTCCCCGCTCGGCTGCCTTGACCAGTGCTCGCGCCCGCTCGAAATCTTCGGCCGATTGCCGCTTGAACTGACTCAGGATCCAGTTGAGCATTTTGCGGAGGCCATTTCGGAGGCGACACGATGAGATGAACCACAGACTGCCGGACAGCAGTCACCAGCGGCTTGCCCGGCTAACGTCTGCGGCCACTGGCCGCAAACGCCTCCACCTTCTTGGTGGGCCCGGAGACGATCAGCAGATCGCCGGGCAGCACGACACTGCTGGGCTTGCCGTGCTGGAAGTCCTCGTGCGCGCGCTTGATGCCCACCACCGTGACGCCGAACCGCTCGCGCACCAGGGACTCGGCGAGCGAGAGGTCGTGCGTCGCTGGCGGCGCCTGGATCTTGGCGATCGCAAAGCCGTCGTCGAATTCAATGTAGTCCATCATTCGCCCGCTGATGAGGTGGGCGACGCGCTCACCCATGTCGGCCTCGGGGTAGACGACGTGATGCGCGCCGATGCGCTCGGCGATCTTGCCGTGCTCGGGCGTCATGGCCTTGACCCAGATATCCGGGATCTCCAGCTCGGTCAGCGCCATCACAGTCATCAGGCTCGCGGCCAGATCGCCACCGATACCCACGATGGCGTGCGAGAAGTCCGCCACGCCGAGTTGGCGCATGGTCATCGCGTTGGTCGAATCGGCCTGGACTGCGTGGGTCAGCAGGTCCGCCCACGCATGCACGGGTTCGGCATCACGGTCGATCCCCATCACGTCGTGCCCGAGTTGCATCAGGGAGTCGGCTACGGCGCCACCAAAGCGGCCCAGACCGATCACGACCACACTGTCGCCCTTCGAGAAGGCGAACTGCTCTGTAAATAGCCTAGCCAACAACGGGATGCTCCTCTGGATAGCGGAACGGCATACGATGCTCGCCCAGCGCGAGCGATGCCGCCAATGTGATCGTTCCAACCCGTCCGACGTACATCAGCAGGACCAGCATCATTTGGGCGGATTCGGGCAGTTCAGCGGTGATGCCGGTGGACAGGCCTACCGTTGCAAAGGCCGAGACCACCTCGAAGATGATCCTGTCGGTGGCGATGTCGGTGGTGTGGAGGATGAAGACCGTGCCCAGTACGATCACCGCGCTGCTGAGAACGAGCACGGTGATGGCCTGGCGCTGGGCCGAATGGCTGATACGCCGACCGAAAGCCTCCGTATCCATCCGCCCCCGGATCTCGGCGATCACCAGCATTACCAGGATCATCGCCGTACCCACCTTGACACCACCGGCCGTTCCAGCACTGCCGCCGCCGATGAACATCAGGAAGTAGTGCACCCCGAGGCTCTCGTGCGTCAGCCCACCGATATCGATCGAATTGAATCCGGCCGTGCGTGCCGACACCGACGCGAAGATCGCCGACAGCAACTTGTCTCCGGCGGCCATTGGACCGAGCGTGCGCGGATTGGACCACTCGAAGCCAAGCAGCAGGATCGTGCCGCCCACCAGCAGCACGGCCGTGCCCACGAGCGTGAGCTTGGTATGCACCGACCAGCGGTGCGGGCTGGCGAACTTCCGGCGCAGGTCATGCAAGACAGGAAAGCCCAGGCCGCCGATCACGATCGCCAGCATGATGGGGGCGAGGATGAAGACGTCGGTCGCATGGCGTACCAGCCCGTCTGCGTGGATCGAGAATCCCGCGTTGTTGAAAGCGGACACGGCGTGGAAGAGTCCGCTCCAGGCGGCGTTGGCCCAAGGCAGCTCGTAAGCGTTGCGCAAACGCAGCATCAAGGTCAGCGCTACAAACAGCTCGATGATCAGGGTTACGATCAGTACGAGCTTGGCCACGCTGGTGATGTCGCCGATACCGACGGCGTGTGTTTCAGCCTGCGCGGTGAGCCGCGTGCGTAAGCGGAACGATCGGTTGACGATGAGCCCGAGCAGCGTGGCGGCCGTCATCATGCCGAAGCCACCGATCTGGAACAGCACCATGATCACCCACTGCCCGAACGACGACCAGTAGGTGCCCGTATCCACCGTCACCAAGCCGGTCACGCATACCGCCGATACCGAGGTGAACAGCGCGGTAAGCCAGGGCGTGGCGACCGCATCTGCACGAGCGATCGGCAACATGAGCAGCCCGGTTCCGATCAGGATCGTGATCAGGAACGCGGTCGGAACGACACGGGCCGGGTGCTGGACCTCACGAATCTTCAATTCGCACCATCCTTCGAGTCATGTTGCGGCGCGGAAGAACAGCGCACATCGGGTGCGAATCATACGCCCGGCGGGTTGGGATTGCTGAGGTCAGAACCTTCGTGCCGCTGAACGTGAAGCGGTGGATGGTGATGCGTAGACTGCCTCCCGCAGCAGACGTCGCCGGATCGCGGATTGAGCGTGTAACCTCCCTCTCTGGCCAGTAACGTCCGACCCACGCCCGCCACGCATCGGTCGTTGCGCCAACAGACCGTAGTGATAGGGCGCACTCCGCCCCAAGGGCACTTCGACAATCGCGCCGAAAGCGGCTTCCGACAGCCAGGCAGCACACTGCTCGGGCTTGGGACGAATCGCCAACGGCAGCCCGCGCGGCGTTTCAATGTCGCTACGCCAGTGAATCACCGATAGCGAGCCGCCAGGCTGGAGAATCCGGTGGGCTCGCGTAGCAGGGCCTGCGGGTCCTTGATGTGCAGCAGGTTGAAGACCATGACGTGGCCCTGCGAACCATCGGGCACGCCCGTGCCGTACTCGACGAAGTCACGCACTTCGGCGCGGACGTTCGCTAGCCCTGCGTCCTTGGCCCGCTGTTGGACGAGGCTGACCATGTCAGGCTCGATATCGAGCGCCGTCACCGTGCCCTGCGTGCAGCTTGCCGCCGGCAAGGTGAAGGTGCCGTAGCCACAGCCGAACTCAAGCGCGTTGCAGCGGCTGTTCTGCGGTAACCGTAGCCGTTCCAGCACAGCCTGAGGATCAAAGAACGAGGCCCAGTAGGCCTCGTCCGGCATGCCGCTCTCGCGTCCTTTCATGAAAGCCTCAGTGTTTCGCCGGAGCAGCTGTCTTGCTTGCCGCGTCGAATCCGCCCTTCGCCTTCCATTCTTCGAATCTGCCCTGCAGGATGCGCACGTTCTCGTAGCCGGCGACCCGCAGCGCGAAGCCGGCCTGGGCCGACAGGCTACCGGTGTTGCAGTAGGTCAGCACCGGCTTGTCGCGCGGAATGCTGTCGCGCTCGGCGAGCACCCGGCGCCACTCCAGATTGACCGCACCGGGGATGTGGTCCTTGGCGAACTGGCCGGCATCACGCGCGTCGAAGTCGCGGCGCACGGTGTCCTGGAACAGCAGGCCGGATTTGTCCTGCTTGGCCACGCCTTCGAGCTCGAGCCGCTTGGGGCTCGAGAGCGCCTTGCCGATGCGGGCGACGTGCTTGTAGAGCGAGGACTTGGTCACGTTTGCGTTCATGGCAACACTCGAACCTGCGTAAGAACGCTGGCAAATAGGGCGCGGACAATTCTGCTCGCGTATGCCCGGCTACCCCGCAGTCCAGAGCGCTTCGCCGCCCGCGTCGCGGTAGACCAGGTAGGCGCGCAGGTCGAACTCGTACTGGTGGTAGTCCGGCTCCATGTGCAGGCAGAGCTGATAGAAGGCCTTGTCGTGCTCGCGCACGCGCAGGTGGGCGAGTTCGTGCACCACGATCATGCGCAGGAACTCCTCCGGTACGGCGCGGAACAGGGTCGCGATGTGGATCTCGCGCTTGGCCTGCAGGCGTGCGCCCTGCACGCGCGAGATGGCGGTGTGGGTGCCGAGCGCGTTGCGGATCACGTGCAGGGTGTTGTCGAAGCGCACCTTGCCGAGCGGCGGCGCGCTGCGCAGGTGTTCGGCCTTGAGCGCCTGAACGTAGTCGTAGAGCGCGCTGTCGGAGCGTACGGTGTGCGCCTTCGGGTAGCGCCGCAGCAGCGCGGGGGCGAATCGAGCCTGTTCGATGAGGGCAAGCACCTGCTGCTGCAGGTGTGCGGGATAGCCGGCGAGGTAGGCGGGTGCGGGGCGGGGGCGCATGGTGAGGGAGGGCGAAAGCCCGGGGGGCCGGGCGGTGACGGTCGGCCAGGTGTGCGGTGCTTCAGCGCGTGACGATGAGCCGCAGCCCGAGCGCCACGAAGATGCAGCCGGCGATGCGATCGAGCCAGGTGCCCACGCGCGGCTTGCCATTGAGCCACTGGCCGACGCTGCCGGCGAAGTAGCCGAGCAGGCCGAAGAGCAGCGCGCTCTGCGCGGTGAACACGATGCCCAGCAGCGCCATCTGCAGGCCCACGCTGCCGTTGTCGGGCACCACGAACTGCGGCAGGAAGGCGACGAAGAAGAGTGCCACCTTGGGGTTGATCGCGTTGGCGAACACCCCCTTGAAGAACAGCGTGGACAAGGCCTGGTCGGGCATCTCGGCGCGTGCCACCCGGGTGCCGCCGCGGCTGCGCAGGGCCTGCACGCCCAGCCACAGCAGATAGAGCCCGCCGACGACCTTGAGCGCGGTGAAGGCGAGCGGCGATGCGGCGATCAGCGCGCTTACCCCGATCACTGCGAGCGCGGTGTGGCTGAGGCAACCGAGCGCGCAGCCCAGTCCGAAGGCGATACCACGGCTGCGCCCCTTCGACATGCCCATGGCCAGCACCATGAGGTTGTCCGGGCCGGGCGAGACGGTGACGACGATGGCGGCGAGCAGGAAAGCGAGAAACTGGTCGGGGGCGAGCATGGTCTGCGAGTGCCGTGGTGGTGTGGCGCAATGGCCGGCGGGTTTCGAAGCGTCGTATCTTATGTCTTCGCGCCGGCCGGGTGCACCGGTCCGGGCATCATGGAGCCTGCAATCATGAAAGAAGCCCACACGGCGCAAGCCTCCGCATCCAGACAGTCGATTCCCGGTTTCTGCGGCCTGTGCAAGTCGCGCTGCGGCTCGCGCATGGTGGTGGAGGACGGCCGCCTCGTCGCGCAACAGCCGGATCCGTCGCACCCCACCGGGCGGGCGCAGTGCGTGAAGGGGCGTGCTGCGCCGGAGCTGGTCTACGACCCGCAGCGCCTGCTGCGTCCGATGCTGCGCACGCGGCCCAAGGGGGAGGCCGACCCGGGCTGGCGCGAGATCTCGTGGGACGAGGCGCTCACGCGTACGGCGGCGGCGCTGGCGCGCATCCGCGACGAATCCGGTCCCGAAGCGGTGGCGTTCGCAATCGCGACCCCGAGCGGCACCCCGATCGCCGATGACGTTCGCTGGATCGAGCGTCTGGCCAATGCCTTCGGCAGCCCCAACGTCGCCAACGGTACCGAGATCTGCAACTGGCACAAGGACTACACCCATGTGCACACCTTCGGTCGCGGCATCGCCACGCCCGATTTTGCGCACAGCCGCTGCATCGTGCTGTGGGGCCACAACCCGCGCGACACCTGGCTCAACAACGCACTGTCGATCCGCGACGCGAAGGCGCGTGGCGCGCGCGTGGTGGTGGTCGATCCGCGCAAGGCCGGGTTTGCGGCGGGCGCCGACCTGTGGCTGCGCGTGCGCCCGGGGGCGGATGGCGCGCTCGCGCTCGGCGTGGCGCGCGCCATGCTGACGCACGGCTGGTTCGATGCCGATTTCGTGCGCGATTTCACCAATGCGCCGCTGCTGGTACGCAGCGACACCGGGCGTTTTCTGCGCGCGGGCGAACTCGCGGTGCCGCCTGCGGGGGCTGCGGCGGATGATTTCGTGGCGCTGGGTGCGGACGGGGCGGCGGTTGCGTGTGCGCAGGGAGTGGGGCCACGCCGTGGCGCGGGCGTTCAGCCCGTGCTTGCGGGTGCGTGCGAGCTGGCGGATGCGGACGGACGCCGCGTGCACTGCCGTACTGCGTTTTCGCTGTTTGAGGAAGCGTGTGCTGCCTATACGCCCGAGCGCGTGGCGGCGCTGTGCTGGATCGAGCCGGGGCAAGTGGAGCAGTGTGCCCGCCTGCTGCACGAGGCCGGCGCGGCGGTCGCCTACTACTGCTGGGCGGGCGTGTGCCAGCATACCAACGCCACCCAGACCGACCGCGCGATCGCCACGCTGATAGCGCTCACCGGCAGTTTCGATGCACCCGGCGGCAATGTGGCGTTCACGCCGCTGCCGGCGAACGAAGTTTCCGGCAAGGCGCTGCTCACGGCCGCGCAGCGTGCGCGCTGCATCGGCCTCGAGCAGTCGCGGATCGGGCCGGCGTGCAATGCGCGGATCGGCTCGGACGTGCTCTACGACGCGATCCTCGAGCAAAAGCCCTATCCGGTCCGTGCGCTGATCGGCTTCGGGTGCAACTTCCTGCTCAACCATGCCGACGCCGAACGCGGCGCGCGGGCGCTCGGTGCGCTCGAGTTCTGTGTCTATGCCGACGTGACGCTGACGCCGACCGCTGCGCTTGCCGACATCGTGCTGCCGATCTGCACGCCCTGGGAGCGCGAGGCCTTGCGGGTCGGCTTCGAGGGTAGCCAGGCCGCCGAGCAGTGGGTCCAGCTGCGACTGGCCGCGATCGAGCCGCTGGGCGAAAGCCGCGCCGACGCGTGGGTGGTGTTCGAACTGGCCAAGCGGCTGGGCCTGGCGGAGCACTTCTGGGGCGGCGACCTGGAGGCCGGGCTGGCCCACGTCCTCGCCCCCTTAGGCGTCTGCCTCGAGCAGTTGCGGCGCACGCCCGGCGGCCTTGCGCAGCCGGGTGCCACCCGCTACCGCAAGTATCTGGAAGAGGGCTTCCAGACCCCAACCGGCCGTATCGAGCTGTACTCCGAGAACCTGCTGGCCCACGGTGTGCCGCCGTTGCCCACCTTCGTCGAGCCGGCGGACTCGCCCTTCGGGTCGAGCGCCGGCGACTTTCCGCTCGTGATGACCACCGCCAAGCTGCGCCACTTCCGCCACGGGCAGGACCGGCAGGCACCCTCGCTGCGCCGCCGCGCGCCCGAGCCGGCGGTGCACCTGCATCCGGATGCCGCCCATGAACGCGGGATTGCCGAGGGCGATCGGGTGCGCGTGCGCACGGCCAACGGCAGCATCCGCGTGCGCGCGCGCCTCGACGCCGCGCTCGATGCGCGCGTGGTGTGGGTCGAGTACGGCTGGTGGCAGCCCGGCGGGCGCGGTGGGGCGGACGGCTACGACGCGCTCTCGGAGCAGGGCGCGAACTACAGCCGGCTGGTGTCGGACCGTCGCGTCGATCCGGTCAGCGGCTCGCAGCCGCTGCGCTCCGGGCTGTGCGAAGTCGAGTTGGAAGGCCCGCGCTTGCAGGGGTGATCGGCGGCCGCGGGCGTTTCGACTTGATGTGCCGGCGTGGGGTCTGGCCGCAGAGGAGGTCGCCGGGCTTCAGCAGCCGGCGATCCACCCTTCCAGCGGGTCCATTGCCGCGGGCAGGCCGAAATTCGGCGGGCCCTGGCGTGCGGCCGCGGCGGCCTGCAGCAGGGCGAGCGCGGCGTCGAGCAGGTCGCCGCTGGCGTCGTCCTCCAGGGCCTGGCGTTGCTCGGGCGAAGCGACCAAGGTCGGTGTGCCCAAGGGGCCTCGCTCCGCGGGGGATGCTGGGGGCCGCCCGGCGGTGAGTGCGTCGATGATTTGCGCACGCGCGGCATGGCGTTCCTCGTTCTGCTTGCGGCGCTCGTCACTCTTGTACGAGGCCGTGGTGATGCGGCGGGCGAGCAGGCCTGGGTAGGCTTCGAGGGCGATGCGTTGCGGGTCGCCGTCATGCAGACCGGGTACGTGCACGCCGGCCGCGAGCAGGCGGGGGGCGCCTTCGAGGAACATCAGCCCCACCGGGGGATTCACCAGCTTGAGCGGACTGTGCGAGCGCGCGGGCAGGTCGGTGGCGCGGTGGGCGTAGCGCTGGCCGCTGGGGCGGGATTCGCGGTAGGTGTCGAGCGCGGTGCGAAAGGCCGGCTTGCCCAGTGCCGCGCAATGGCGCACCAGTGTCGCCCAGTCCCGCGGCCAGCCCAGGTCGCGCACCGCTTCGCGTGGCAGGCCGAAGGGAAAGTCGAACGCGCCCAGCCAGGGACCGGGGCGGGCGAGCAGGGCTTCGAAGGCGGGCCAGTCGGAGCAGCGCTCGAAACCCCCAAGCACGACGCGGTCGCCATCGAGGTGGCCGCAGGCCACCGTGATCGCTTTGGCGCGGCGTGGGGCGGAGGTGAAATCCACGCCGATCAGGCGCAGGTGGGGAACAGCGTTGGCTGCAGGCGGCATGTAGGGGTGGATGGTCGAGCGGACGGCGTCGAAGGCATGCGCTGGGGACACTCAGCCCGGGCGCAGCATCCGTGCTGCTGTGCGGATGGTGTTGAAGTGGATCGCCACGGTATCGTCGATCGGCTGAGCATAGCCGCCGGCCATGGCGATGGCGACCGGCACCCCCTCGGTACGGCAGGCCCCGAGTACGCGTGCGTCGCGGGCGGCCAGTCCCTCGATGCTGAGCGCGAGCCGGCCGAGGCGGTCGCCGGCGAAGGGGTCAGCGCCGGCGAGGTAGATCACCAGCTCGGGGCGGGCGCGGCTGAAGACGGTATCGAGCGCGGCGTCGAGTGCGGTGAGGTAGGCTTCGTCACCGGTGTCGTCGGGCAGATCCACATCGAGGTCGCTCGTCTGCTTGCGGAAGGGGAAGTTCTTTGCGCCATGCAGGCTGCAGGTGAAGACTTCGGGGGTGTCTGCGAGGATGGCGGCGGTGCCGTCGCCCTGGTGCACATCGCAATCGACGATGGCGATGCGTCCGGCGCGGCCTTCGGCGCGCATCGCCAGGGCGGCGATTGCGGCGTCGTTGAACACGCAGAAGCCCGAGCCGAAGTCGCGATAGGCGTGGTGGGTGCCGCCGGCGAGGTTGGCCGCGCAGGGGCTGCCACCTTCGCGTTCGAGCGCGCTGCGGCAGGCAGCGAGCGTGGCGCCTGCCGAGCGGCGTGAGCGCTCGACCATCTCTTCGCTCCACGGGAAACCGATCCGCCGCACCTCTGCAGCGTCCAGCGTGCCGCTGGCGACGCGCTGCAGGTAGCCGGCGTCGTGGGCACGCAGGATTTCCGCGTCACCCGCTGCCGCGGGCACGCGGAAATCTCCCTCCGCGAACAAGCCGCTGTCGCGCAGGCGGGCGCGCAGCAGGGCGTACTTCTCCATCGGGAACCGGTGCCCCTCGGGCAGGGGCAGGACGAAATGGTCGGCGTAGTAGAGCTTCAAGACAGGCTTCAGGACAAAGGGTTTTCGGTCGAGCGTGGCGGGCTGGGGCGGTCGAGGCGAGGTCTGGCCCCGGCAGCTGCTTCAGGCCGCTGGCGTGTCGCGAAGTGCGCAAAGGATGAACCGCGGCCAGCACGCGCGCGCCTGCCCACCCCCCGTACGTCCGCGCCCTGGGCTGCTGTGCCTCATGCCTCCAGCGCCCGCACCTTCACCTTTCGACCCTTGAGCTTGCCGGCCGCAAGGCGCCGCACCGCCTCGCGTGCGATCGCGCGCTCGACGGCGACGTAGGTGGTCTGGTCGGTGACGGTGATCTTGCCGATCTGCTCGCGCTGGAAACCCGCCTCGCCGGTGAGTGCGCCGAGCACGTCAGCCGGGCGGATCTTGTCCTTGCGTCCGCCCAGGATCAACAGCGTCACCATGGGGGCCTGCAGCGGCAGTCCTTCGTCTGCCGTCAATTCGTCGAGCGCGTGCCATTCCGGCTCGAAGCCCATCGCCTGCGCGATGCCCGCGAGCCGGCGCTTGTCCGCGCTGCTGCACAGGCTCAGCGCCCAGCCTTCTTCGTCGCCGCGCCCGGTGCGACCGATGCGGTGGATGTGGATCTCGGGGTCGGGGGTGACATCAACGTTGATCACCGCTTCGAGCTGGGCGATGTCCAGCCCGCGAGCCGCTACGTCGGTGGCCACCAGCACCGAGCAGCTGCGGTTGGCGAACTGGATCAGCACCTGGTCGCGCTCGCGCTGCTCGAGTTCACCGCTGAGGGCGAGCGCGGCGAAGCCTTGCGCGCGCAGCAGCTCGACGAGGTCACGGCATTGCCGGCGGGTGTTGCAGAAGGCCAGGGTGCTGGCCGGGCGGTAGTGACGCAGCAACTTCGCGACCGCCTGCAGCCGCGCCGGGTGCTCGATCTCGTAGAAGCGCTGGCGGATCTTGCTGGCGGCGTGCTGCTCGGGCAGCTTCACCTCCTGCGGCTTGCGCAGGAAGCGTGCGGCAAGCGCGGCGATGCCTTCGGGATAGGTGGCGGAGAACAGCAAGGTTTGCCGCGCCGACGGACACCGGCTGGCGACGAAGGCGATGTCGTCGTGGAAGCCCATGTCCAGCATGCGGTCAGCCTCGTCGAGCACCAGGGTGTCGAGTGCGTCGAGCACCAGGCTGCCGCGTTCGAGGTGGTCCATGATGCGTCCCGGCGTGCCGACCACAACGTGGGCGCCATGCTCCAGGCTGTCGCGCTGCGGCCGCATGGGGGTGCCGCCGCATAGCGGCAGCACCTTGATGTTGGCTTCGAAGCGCGCCAGACGGCGGATTTCCTGGGTAACCTGGTCGGCCAGTTCGCGGGTCGGGCACAGCACCATGGCCTGTACGGCCAGTTTGCGCACGTCGAGCCGGGCCAGCAGCGGCAGCGCGAAGGCCGCGGTCTTGCCGCTGCCGGTCTTGGCCTGTGCGATGAGGTCGTGCCCGGCGAGCGCCAGCGGCAGGCTGGCTGCCTGGATTGGAGTCATCGTGCGGTAGTCCAGCCGGCCCAGGGCGTCCAGCATGGCTGGGGGCAGGGGCAGGCTGTCGAAGGGCAGGCCGGGCTCGGTCGCCGGGGGCTGCGCCTCGGGCTGGTCGGGTGCGCCGCTGGGGTGCCCGGAGGCATTGTCGAAAAGTTGGGTCATGCGCAATTATCAGGCCTGATTCGGCGCCGTCAGCAGAAAACTTGCCGGAACGGTGCCGCGCGTGATTCGACCCCCGATTCGGCACGGGTGGATGAGCGTGATCGGGAACTTCGCCCCCGCGCCGGCTTCTGACCCAACCTGCGACGCCGACTGTGCGCAGCATGATCCGTCGCTCTGCCCGCGTGTAATACACTCGAGTTCCCCGCAACAGATGACAACAATACGGTGCAGCCATGAGCCTCATCGAACACGTTCGCCCCCTGAAGAACAAACTGACTGCGATCCGTCGCGACATCCACGCCCACCCGGAGCTCGCGTTTCAGGAGCACCGCACCGCAGAGCTGGTCGCCCGCCACCTGGAATCGCTCGGCATCGAGACCCACCGCGGCATCGGCGGCACCGGTGTCGTGGGCGTCGTGCGCGGCGGGCATGGCCTGCGTGCGGTCGGTCTGCGTGCCGACATGGATGCGCTGCCGATCACCGAGCGCAACACGTTCGCACACGCGTCCACCGTGGCGGGCTGCATGCACGCCTGCGGCCACGACGGCCACACCACCATGCTGCTCGGTGCGGCCGAGGCGCTGGTCGCGAAGCCGCACTTCGACGGCACCGTGTATCTGATCTTCCAGCCAGCCGAAGAAGGCGAGGGCGGTGCGGTGGCGATGATCGAGGATGGCCTGTTCGACCGCTTCCCGATGGAGGCAGTGTTCGGCATGCACAACTGGCCGGGCATGGAGGCGGGGAACTTTGCAGTGCATACCGGCCCGGTGATGGCCAGCGCCGACCGCTTCGACATCCGTTTTACGGGGGTTGGTGCGCATGCCGCCATGCCGCACCTCGGCGTGGACCCGGTCGTCGCGGGCGCGGCCTTCGTGCAGGCGGCGCAGACGCTGGTGAGCCGTGTGCTCGATCCCATCGAAGCCGGCGTCGTGTCGGTGACGCAGTTCCACGCCGGCGAGGCCTACAACGTGATTCCCGACCGCGCCGAGCTGTGCGGTACGGTGCGTACCTTCTCCGCCGAGGTGCGTGATCGCCTCGAGCAGGGCCTGCGGCAGATGGCCGAGGGCATCGCATTGAGCCACGGCGTGCAGGTGGACTTCCAGTTCCGCCGTGGCTATCCGCCGACGGTCAACACCGCCGCCGAGGCTGCGCTGTGCGCCGAGGCTGCGCGTGCGGTTGCGGGCAGCGAGCGGGTATTCACCGACCGTCGTCCGAGCATGGGTGCCGAGGACTTCGCCTATTTCCTGCAGCACAAACCGGGCGCCTATGTGTGGATCGGGAATGGCCCGGGCGAGGGCGGCTGCACCCTGCACAACCCCAATTACGACTTCAACGACGAGGTGATGCCGGTCGGCGTGGCCTACTGGAGCGAACTGGTGCGTCGTCTGCTCGGCGCGGTGAAATGAGGCCGGCGCGATGATGCGAACCCTGCGTCTTGCCTTGCGCATGATGCTGCGCGACCTGCGCGCGGGTGAACTGCACCTGCTCGGCCTGGCGATCGTGATCGCGGTCGCCAGCCTCACCAGCGTCGGCTTCCTGGCCGACCGGGTCGGTCGCGCGCTGGATCGCGAGGCCAACCAGCTGCTTGGCGGCGACCTGTTGCTGCGCGCCGATCAGCCCTGGTCGGCACGGTTCGTGGATGAGGCGCACGCCCGCGGCCTGCAGACGGCGACCACGGTGCTGTTCACCAGCATGGCCAGTACCGAGGAGGCTGCGGTGCTGGGCGGCGTCAAGGTGGTAGAGGACGGATATCCGCTGCGTGGCGCAATCCGCATCGCATCGGGGCCGAACCAGCCCGACGCGCCGGCTGGCCGTGCGCCGGCGCCGGGTGAGGTGTGGCTGGACGAGCGCCTGTTCGCGGAGCTCGGTGTGCGTCAGGGCGATACGGTCGGGCTGGGCATGCTCGAGTTCCGGGTCGGCGCCATGGTGAGCTTCGAATCCGACCGCGGTGCGAACTTCTTTGCGCTGCTGCCGCGCGCGATCTTCAATCTGAGCGATCTGGAGGCCACCGGGTTGATCACCGTCGGCAGCCGCGCCACGTGGCGCCTGCATGTGGCGGGCACGCCGCAGGCCGTCGAGGCCTACGAGAAATGGGCGCGCGACCATCTCGGCCGCGGCCAGCGCGTGGAGACGGTGGAGAACGCCCGCCCCGAGGTGCGCGCCGCGCTTGACCAGGCACAGCGTTTCCTGCGCCTGGCGGCGCTGCTGGCGGTGATCCTCGCCGCGGTCGCGGTGGGCCTGTCGGCGCGGCGCTTCATGGCTCGCCACCTCGACGGCTGCGCGGTGATGCGAGTGTTGGGTGCAGGTCAGGCGCAGGTGCTGGGCATCGTGGTGGGGGAGTTCCTGCTCTTCGGACTGGCGGCCGCGCTGGCGGGCACGGCGCTTGGCTGGACGGTGCAGTGGGGGCTGGCCGGCGGGCTGCGCGAGCTGATGGCGACCGAGCTCCCGGCGCCGTCCCTGTTGCCGCTGGCGCACGGGCTGGTGGTCGGCATGGCATTGCTGGCAGGTTTCGTGCTGCCTCAGCTCCTCCGCCTGGGCAAAGTGAGCACGCTGCGTGTGCTGCGGCGCGAGTTCGAGTTCGCCGAGCCGGTGTCGGGCGCGGCCTGGGTGCTCGGGCTGGCGGCGCTGCTCGGTCTGATCTTCTGGATCGCGGCCGATGCCCGCCTCGGGGCGCTGGTTGCGATCGGCTTTGCGATGGCGCTCGGCGTGTTCGCGCTGGCGGCCTGGGGCGTGCTCGTGCTTGCGGGGCGGCTCAAGGGGCAGGGCAGCCTGCGCGGTGGCGGCTGGCGGTACGGCATCGCCGCGCTCGGGCGGCGCATGGGCAGCAGCGTCATTCAGGCTGCCGCACTGGGCCTGGGCATGACCACGCTGCTGCTGCTGACCCTGGTGCGCGCCGACCTGCTCGACAACTGGCGCAACATGGCGCCGTCCGATGCGCCCAACCGCTTCATCATCAACATCCAGCCCGATCAGCGTGAGGGTGTGCGCGCGCACTTCTTGGACGCCGGGCTGGAGGCGCCGGCCATCCAGCCGATGATCCGAGGGCGCATGCTGAGCATCAACGGCCAGGCCATCGACCCGGCGAGTTTCACGGACGAGCGCTCGCGGCGTCTGGCCGAGCGCGAGTTCAACCTGTCCTATGGCGCGGATCTTCCCGCCGGCAACGTGCTCGAGGCCGGGCGTTGGCACGGCGCGGCGACCGAGCCGCAGCTCTCGGTCGAAACGGGGCTGGCGGCGACCTTCGGCTTGAAGGTCGGCGACCGCGTCCGCTTCGAGATCGCCGGGCAGCAGGTCGAGGCGCCGATCACCAGCGTGCGCAAGCTGGATTGGGATTCGATGCGGGTGAACTTCTTCTTCATCGCATCCGAAGGCCTGCTGGAGAAGTATCCCGCGAGTCTGATCACCAGCTTCCATCTGCCTGCGGGCGAACACGATTTCACTACGCGGCTGGTGGCGGACTTCCCCAACCTCACCGTCATCGACATCGCCGCGGTGATCGCACAGGTACAGGCGATGACCGACAAGCTGATCGTGATCGTGCAGTTCGTGTTCGGCTTCGCGGTGCTGGCCGGTCTGGTCGTGCTCTATGCGGCCTTGCAGTCCACCCACGACGAGCGCGACTACGAGCTTGCCATGCTGCGCACCCTGGGCGCGCGCAACCGCCAGGTGCGACAGGCCCTGTTTGCCGAGTTCCTCGTGCTCGGCGGAGTCGCTGGTGTGCTGGCCGGTATCGGGGCGAGCGCGATCGGCTGGTTGCTGGCAGAGGAGGTGTTCCGCATGAGCTACGTGCCGGCGCTGGCGCCGGTGCTGGCTGCGGTGGTGCTGGGCGCAGCTGGCGTGGTGGCGGGGGGCTGGCTCGGTACCCGTGGGCTCCTTGCCCGCCCGCCGCTGGCCAGCCTGCGTGCGCTGGGCTGAACGATGAACTTTCCGCAACTGAGTCACGCCGAGGCGCTGATTGCCGGCTTGCTCGCCGCCGTGCTGGTGTTGCTGCTGTGCTTGCTGGTGCGCAGCTTCCGGGCGGAGGGCGCGCTGCGCACCCGGCTTGGCGACGATCTGGCGGAGCTCATGGAGCAGCAGCTCAACCTCCAGCATCGGGATCTCTTGCGTGACCTCCACGAGGGCCTCGCCCGCCAGACCGACCGTATCGGCGAGCACGCCCGTGCCGACCGCGAGCTGCTGCAGCGCGGCCTTACTGCGGCCTCGTTGCAGCTGTCGCGCGGCATGAAGGTGCTGACGCAAAGCGTCGATGGCCGCCTGGATACCCTGTCGGGCCAGGTCAATCAGCGTCTGGACGAGGGGTTCCGCAAAACGAACGAGACCTTCGCCAGCGTGATGGCACGTCTGGCGACGATCGACGAGGCGCAGAAGAAGATCGACGGCCTCACCACCAACGTGGTGAGCCTGCAGGAGCTGCTTGGCGACAAGCGTGCGCGCGGCGCCTTCGGGGAGGTGCAGCTCGAGAACCTGGTGCGCAACATGCTGCCGCCCGAGGCTTTTTCCTTTCAGCAGGTGCTGCCCAATGGCACGCGCGTCGATTGCCTGCTCACCCTGCCCGAGCCGACCGGAAAGGTGGCGGTGGACGCCAAGTTTCCGCTCGAGAACTACCATCGCATGTTCGATACCGCGCTGGCCGAGCTCGATCGCCGCGCCGCACAGCAGGCCTTTCGCGCCGACGTGAAGCGCCATGTCGACGCGATCGCCGGCAAGTACATCCTGCCCGGCACCACGTCGGATGGCGCGGTGATGTTCCTGCCTGCCGAAGCCGTGTTCGCCGAGTTGCACGCCTGGCACCCGGAAGTCGTTGCCTATGCGCAGCAAAAACACGTCTGGATCGTCTCGCCGACCACGCTGATGGCGGTGCTCAACACCGCGCGCGCGGTGTTGAAGGATGTGGAGACGCGCAAGCAGATCCACATCATTCAGGACGCGCTCGGCAAGCTCGCGAAGGACTTCCACCGCTTCGACGAGCGGATGGCCGCGCTCGCGCGCCACATCGACCAGGCCAGCCGCGACGTGCAGGAGGTGCACACCTCGAGCCGCAAGATCAGCGCCCACTTTCGCCGCATCGAGGCGGTCCAGCTCGATGACGAGGACGATGCGCTCAACGGTACAGCGCCTGACGTGCCCGCCGTGGAGGCTGCTGTACCCGGCGGCGGTAGTCCGGCGGGGTCATCCCTGCAGGGGCAGTCCGGTATTTGACGCAAGACAGGGATGCGGGCCGCGCGGGCCTGTATGGTCCCTGCACCCATCATCCTTTACGAGGCGCCAGAGCCGATGACCGACGTTCCCCTTCCCATCCTGTTCATCATTGGGGTGTTCTTCACCTTCTGGCTGATCCTGCGCAAATTTCACCGCATCGAGGAGGCCAAGCGCGCGCTGCCCGACCTCAACGGCTACCTCTACGCAAACGAGCAGACGGAGGCGCGCTGCAAGGCCTGCGATTCCACCGAGCTGAAGGACGAGGGACTGACGCACGGCAAGGATGAGCGCCGCATCGTTTCCTGCGTGCGCTGCAAGACCCTGCTGTATCGCTTCGATCCGCCCGAAGAGGGGGGGCAAGAGGGGGGCGAAGGTGAGCGGGAGGCAGGTGTGAGCGGTCACTGAGCGCCTGCAAGTGCGCCACGCTCAGTCGCTACCGTCGAAGGCGTCGATGAAGATCGGGGTCAGCGCGTGCATGGGACCGAGCGACGCGCCGCGCGGATGCAGCCCGGGTACGAAACCTGCCGCCTCCAGCCGCTTGAGCAGAGCTGCATTGCGGGCGATCACATGCACCGGCACGTCCCAGGGCTGATCCGGCCCGGTCACGCTGCCGATCGGCTGATGGTCGCCGATCAGGATCAGCACCAGGTTCTCGGGGGCGTGGCGGGCGAGATAGTCTGCCAGCCAGGTGAACTGGTAGCGCATCGAGGCGAGGTAGGCGGGCAGCGGGGCACTCCAGTCGGTGGGTACGGCTTCGGCGGCATCCACCTCGGCCTGCGTGAAGGCTTCGCGGCCGAGCAGGGTGGACCACTCGGCGCGGAACGGCGGTAGCGCTCGGAAAGGAGCGTGGGTGGTCACGGTGGGGAAGACCACCAGCCGCGGCTGGCGTGCATCGCTCGGAGAGTCCGGACGGAGCGGCTCATTCCTGACCTGCCCCGCCTGTGGCTTGCCCTCGCCGCCGGCCCCGAAGCCGAGCCCGAACTCCTGCGCATGGATCAGCGCCATCGAGGCCTGGTCCGGGATGCGCCAGAAACCGAAGGGACGCCCCTCATAGCCGATGCTGTCGGCGTTGCCGTAGCGGTCGAAGCCGTAGAAGGCGCCTTCGGGCCAGGGTTTCTGCAGGCCTGGCATCCAGCCCACGGTGCGGTAGCCATTCGCGGCGAAGTGGCGCACCAGGGTCGGGCGATCGGTGGTGAGCAGCAGCTGGTAGTCGGTGGGGTCGCGCATGTCCAGGCCGGAGAGCAGGCTCGCGTGGGCGAGCCACGAGGCGCCGCCGAAGGTCGGCGACACCACCCGCGCCGACACCACCGCCCGCCCGGACGAGGCGATCGCGGTCGCGAGGCGCTCGCGCGGCGCCGCGAGCTTGGTCGCGATGTCCGCGCGGTCGAGCGTGACCGCGCCGTAGGCCTCGCCGAACACGAGCAGCACGTCGGCGCCGTCGAGTGCATCCAGGGTGCCTGCGAAGCGCGGACCGGGTCCAAGACGCTCGGCACTTGCGCCGCGCGAAAGCGCCGCATCGAGCAGCCGGTACTGCTCGGCCAGCATTGCGGACACCGTGGGCGCGAACATCGACACCGGCGGTCGCCCGGTTGAACTCTGGGCCAGCCACAGCGCGACCGTGAGCGTGGCAAAGCCCAGCATCAGCGTACGCGCCGGCCGCTGTGCCGCGGCGCGGCCGAGCGCGCCGATGCAGGCGCGCACGACCAGGTAGAGCAGGGCAAGGACGAGTACGGCGACCGCCAGCGTCAGTGCCACGCGCAGCCATGCGCCTTCGCTGCCGCCCATGCGGATCACCGCGCCCAGATGCGGCGCGTCCCAGTAGGCATTGACCCGGCGCCCCAGTATCGCAGGCACGGTGACGTCGATGTAATGCAACACCACCCACAGTGTGCCGAGCGTGGCCAATGCGCGCGCGAGCCAGCGTGGCAGCGGGCCTGCGAGCCCGACCCACGCAGCGACCAGCATCGTGAGGGGCGCGAGCTCGGGCGCCAGCCGCCATTCCAGCGCCGGCCACAGCGTGGGCCAGGCGTTGCCGTGGGCGAGCAGGGTGTTGAGCACCAGGAGGGCGATTGCCGTCGCGGCGATGGCCATGCCGCGCGACCAGAGGCCGGTCGGTGTCCTCATGCGCCACCTCGAACCGGCGCTGCCTTGCGGCAGGCTATGATGGGCGCACCTGAACGCGCCCCGAGGAGTTCTCGCCCATGACCGTGCCTGTCGCGCTGCCCTGGTGGCAGGATCTCACCCCGCAGCGCATCGCTCGCCTCGCCGCGGACGATGGCGTGGCCATCCTGCCGCTGGCGGCGGTGGAGCAGCATGGCGAGCATCTGCCGTTGTCCACCGACCTCGACATCGCGCTCGGCCTGCTGCAGGCGGCGGTACCGAAGCTGCCCGAGGGAATGCCGGTGTGCGTGCTGCCGCCGCTGACGGTGGGGTTGAGCCTGGAGCACACGGCCTTCGCCGGCACCCTGAGCCTGAGCCCGGAGACGGCGCTGGCCACGCTGGTCGAGCTCGGCGACAGCGTCGCGCGCGCCGGGCTGCGGCGGCTGGTGCTGTTCAACAGCCATGGCGGCAACAAGGCGCTGGTGGACCTGGCCGCGCTCAAGCTGCGCGTGGCGCATCGCATGCTGGTGGTGCGTGCAAACTATTTCCGCTTCGCGCCGCCGCCCGACGCGCTGCCTGCGGCCGAACTGCGTCACGGCCTGCATGGCGGCGCGCTCGAGACCGCGATGATGCTTCACCTGGCGCCGCACAAGGTGCGCACGGCGGCACTGCGGGATTACCCTTCGCTCGGCGCCGAAATGGCCGCCGCGGGGCGCACGCTGGGCGCGGAGAGCGAGGCAGGCTTCGGGTGGATGGCGCAGGACCTGAACCCTGACGGCGTCACCGGCAACGCGTCCCTGGCCGATGCGGCGCTCGGTGCGCGCCTGGTCGAGCATTTCGCCACCGTGCTGGCACGAGTCATCGGGGACGCGCGGGCATTCGACCTGGCCGGCCTGCGCGACCGTGGTGCAGATGTCGGTACCGCCAGCGGTGCGGACTGCGGCGAGGGGGGCTGAACGCCGCCGCTCGCTGCGCACACGAATGCGTACGGGCGCGCCAGGCACAGGCATGGTCGTCGCCCGTGGCGATGGTCAGAGTTTGGTGGCCACGTCCGGCGCCGGCAGGCACTCGGGGTCGGCGGAGGCCGGCTCGCCCTGCTCGTTGAGCAGCTCGTGCAGCCAGTGCCCGTGGCGGTTGGCCTTGGTGCGCAGGTAGCGCTGGTTCTGCGTGGTGACCTCGCCGTAGATCGCCTGGCGCGCGACCACATTGATGCCAGCGTGCTGCAGCGCCTCGACCTTGCTCGGGTTGTTGGTCAGCAGCATCACCTGATGGATGCCGAGCTGCTCAAGCATCTCGTGGGCGACGCGGAAGTCGCGCTCGTCCTTGGAGAAACCGATCACCTGGTCGGCGTCGATGGTGTCCAGGCCCTCGTCCTGCAGTCCGTAGGCGCGCAGCTTGTTGGCCAGGCCGATGCCGCGCCCTTCCTGCGACAGATAGAGCAGCACGCCGCCGCCCATGGCATTGATCGCAGCCACGCCGCGGCGCAGCTGTTCACCGCAGTCGCAGCGCAGGCTGCCGAAGAGATCGCCGGTGAGGCAGGACGAGTGCAGGCGGACAGGGACGGCCTCGGGCCAGCGTGAAGTGTCGCCGATGACGATGGCGACGTGCTCGTGAATGCCGTCGGCCTCGCGGAAGAGCACGAAGCGGCTATCCTCGGCTTCGGCGAGCGGCACGCGGGCCTCGCTGATGCGGGCGAGTCCGCCCGGGCCGCTCTCGCACAGGCGCAGCGCGGTCTCGCTGCTTACCGCGAGCAACTCGCCGCTCGCGATCTCGGCAGCCACGGCGTCGGCGCGACCCGGCGCGATATCGCATGCGATCGCCGCGGGCACGAGCTGGGCGCGCCCGAGCAGACGCAGTGCCGCGCGCTCGGGATCCGCGCCGGGTGTGGAGGTAGCGGCGGCAGGCAGACGGACGCCGCGTTTCCAGGCCAGATCGCGCAGGCTGGCGGCGCCAGGCAGGGGCGAAAGGTCGAGCGAGACGGTCTCGCCCGCATCGCGGTGTCCGAGCGCGGCCATACGGTGCTCGCTCAGCACCAGCCGGGCAGGTGCGCCGGACAGGGATTGCAGCGCGGCAAGCGCCTTGTCGTCGAGGCCTTCGACCGCCTGAACGAGAATTTCGCGGCCAGGGTGGCGGAGCAGGATCGGAAGCCCGCGTCGCAGGTCGAAGATGGCACGCTCGGCTTGGCGCATTCGTTGTTCTCCGTGGGGATGTTCTCGGGTTGCCAGGCTGCGATGCACGCACAGAGCGGGCGCCGCGGGTGCAAACCGTCTTTTGAGGAATGTTCGATGTCGGAAAGACTTCTACCAGATTGGGGCTGGGCCTGCATCCTGCAAGCGTACGACGTGAATTGGGCCGTCGAGATGCGTACAAGTTTCATCGTTGGCGATACGACGATCAAGGTCGAGGCCGGCGGCGCGTGGCGCTGCAATGTGGCGCTGGCGTCGGAGACGTCGCAGCTGCTCGACATTTTCCTCCCGCTGGTGACTGCACCGGGACCGCTCGTCGTGGCCCAACTTGGGCAGAGCCTGGATGGACGCATCGCAACCGAGAGCGGCGCTTCGCATTACATCAACGGGCCCGAGGCGCGTATGCATCTGCATCGGCTGCGTGCGGTGGTCGATGCGGTGATCGTTGGCGTGGGCACCCTGAATGCGGACAATCCGCAGCTCACGGTGCGCCACGTGCCGGGGGTAAATCCATTGCGGGTGGTGCTCGACCCGCGCGGTCGGGCCAATCCTGCGGCGCGCGTGTTCCATGACCGCAGCGCGCCTACACTTCATCTGGTTGCAGATGGAGGCAGCGGCGAAGACCCTGGCGCTCCGGGCATGGTCGGGTCCGGCGAGCTTGTGCGCCGTGCGCTGCCGGCAGGGGATGCGGGCTTCGACCCGGCGGTCGTGCTGGCCTCGCTGCATGCGGCGGGCTACCGGCGGGTGCTGGTGGAAGGCGGGGGCGTGACGGTGTCGCGGTTCCTGCAAGCGGGTGTGCTCGATCGGCTGCACATGCTGGTGGCGCCGATGCTGATCGGCTCGGGCCGGCCGGGGCTGGCGTTGCCACCGATCCAGTCGCTGGCGCAGGCGCTGCGCCCGATGAGCCGTTGCTTTTCCTGTGGCGGTGATGTGGTGTTCGACCTCGACCTGCGCCGGCAGATGGCGTGAGGTGGTGTTTGCGTGCATCCCCTCGCAGGATGCGTCCCCGGTCCCTGCAGGGTGCGCGCTCTGCATACAGGATGCGTCTACCGCTGCTGCAGTGTGGCCTCAGCCAGGGTCCGGGACGGCCACTGTGCCGCCGTGGCGCAGCATCAGCGCGCCGGGCAGGCTGGACAGCAGCACCACCGCGCCGTAGCTGATCGAGATCGCCACCCCCTGCGCCGGATCGAGACCTGCCGCCTGCCACAGCAGCGCCGCCGCGCCTTCGCGCAGGCCCCAGCCAGCGATCGAGAGCGGGATCGCCATCGCCAGCAGCACCCAGGGGATGAGCGGCGCGGCCGTGGCGAGGGGCGTGTCGATGCCGATCATGCGCATGCAGCACAGATACACGCCGACATAGCTTGCGACCACGAGTAGTGAGGCGATCAGCTGGGGCAGGAAAGCTCCGCGTGCGAGCAGCGCCTGCCGTGCCGCCTGCCGCAACTGGCTGAGATGCACGCGCAGGCGGGTTCTCGAAAGGGTCAGCCCGAGCGCCAGTAGCGCGAGCAGCAGCCCGGCCAGCGTCGCCTCCGTGTGACTCGGGCCGCTGAACGCGCCGTGGACGGCCGAGCGCAGCGCAGGTGACAGCGCCAGGCTGGCGAGCACCACCAGCAGGAGCGCGAGCTGGCCGGAGGCGCGCTCCAGCACCACGGCTTGCCACGCCGCAGCGCCACCACGCTGGAAATGGCTTTCCTTGCGGGCGTGACGCCAGGCGCGCGCGGCGTCGCCCATCACCCCGCCGGGCAGCACCTGGTTGAGGAAGGTGGCAAGGTAGTACTCGCGCACTGCGGCGCCAAGCGGCAGATGCGCACCCAGGCGCGCTGCGGTGAGCCGCCAGCGCCAGGCCGACAGCACCACCTGCGGCACGCCGAGCGCGAGCGCTGCCGCGAGCCAGCCCGGATGCGGTGCGGAAAAGGCTGCGCCGAGTGCGCGTGGGTCGAGCCAGTACAGCACGCCCGCGAGCAGGCCGATGCTGGCGGCCAGGCGCAGGATGCGGGCGCGGTGCGCGGCAGCGGTGGCGCCGGTCCCATGACTGCCATGGGCGGGGTTTGCGGGCGGGGGCAGGCTCATCCGGCAGGCGCTCGCGCGAGTTCAGGCAAGTGGTGGTGCGCTTTCGCCCGGGGCCGGCGGCAGCGCGAAGAGATCCAGATGGCCGACCTCCAGCCTGCCGGGTCCACTCCGGCAGTCCGCGCTGCGGCGGGCATGCCAGGCGTCGATGCGTACGCTGGCTTCCGGGCGCTGCGCGCTGGCGGCGTCGCGCCAGCCGTCGATGAGTGCCTGCGCGAGCGCAGCCGATGCAGGTTCGGCGATGTCCAGCCGCCACGGGCTGGGCGCGAGCGTGACCGTGAAGCCGCGCTGTCGCAGCGCGCTGGCGAGTGCCGGTGCGGCGTCGGGACCGAGCGCGGGGCCGAGCCCCTTGTCGCGACGCTGATGGGCGTTGAAGGCTTCGCGCACGAAATCGTCTTCCGCCTCCAGCGCCGCCGCGTCCGCGGGTTCTGCCGAGGACGATGGCGAGAACGACCATCCACCATCCACGCTCAGGGTGATCAGCAGCGCGCAGCCGGTCTGCGCGCAGGCCTGCGCCAAGCGGTCGAGCCAAGCGGTTTCCACCAGGTCGAGCAGCGCGGAGGCGGTGACGAGATCGGCCTCGGCGAGGGTGTGGCGGTCGAGCTGCCCGAGGTCGGCGCAGCGCGTGCGCAGCGCTGCGGTGCCGCCCTGTGCGTCGCGCAGTCCCTCGCAGGCGACGCGGGCATGGGCGAGCAGCGCGGGGTCGTGGTCGACCAGGGTCCACTGCTGCGGCCCGGGCAGGCGTGGCGCGAGGTGGCGCGGATTGGCGCCGCTGCCGCTGCCAAGGTCGGTGATGCGCAGCGCACGCCCGGGGGCGGCGACCTGGCGTTGGCGCAGCCACTCGGCGGCGAGCGCCTCGAGCCGTGGGGCGCGGGCCGCGCTGTCGGCGGTGGCGCGCAGGGCGAGCCAGTCGGCGTCGAAGCAGGCATCGGGATGAGGCGCGTTCGGGGCGGACGAACTCGTCGTCAGTGCAGCGGCGAACTCGGCGCCGGCCAGCCTCCAGTCGCGCAGGCGTCCGCGTGCCTCGCGGGCGCCGTCGCGCAGGGCAAGGCGCAGGCTGCGTTCGCGCAGCAGGCTCGACAAGGCTTCGCCAAGGGCGTCGGCCTCGCCCGGCGGCACCGCGATACCCGCGGCCGCGGGCAAGGTGTCGGCCAGGGCGCCGCCGGTGGTGGTGAGCACCGGCAGTCCGGCCGCCAGCGCCTCGGTCACCACCATGCCGTAGCCCTCGTAATACGAGGGCAGCACGAAGAGGTCGGCCTCGGCGTAGGCGGCGCGCAGCGCTTCGTCGCTGCATTCGCCGCGCAGGTGGATGCGCTCGTGCAGGCCGGCCGCCTCGATCAGGCGCGCGACCTCGGCGGCGAAGTCCGGGTCACGCATGGTGCTGCCGATCAGTTCGCACTGCCAGGGCAACTCGCGCAGCCCGGCGAGCGCCCGCACGAGCAGATCCTGCCCCTTGCGCGGCGCGAGGCTGCCGACGCAGAGCAGGCGCGGCGGCTCGCTGTCGGCGGGGGCCAGCGGCAGGGGCGCCACGCCCGGCTCCACGACTGCGATGCGTGCGCGCGAGACGCCGAATCCGGCGAGCCGGCGCGCGGTGAAGGCGCTGGTGGTGAGGATGCGCTGTGCGGCGCCCAGTGCGGCGCGTTCGCTCGCATACAGGCAGGCGCGCTGCGCGGCGCTCAGCCCGCGCTCGTCGCCGAGCGGGTGATGGACGATGGCGACGAGCGCGAGGCGGTCGCGCTGGCGGATCGCGACCTCGGGCAGGCCGCCGAGCGCGAGGCCGTCCACGAGCACGGTGCGCCCTGAGGGGATTGCGTCCAGGGTGCGCGCGAGCGCGGCGCGCGCGGTCGCGTCGGCGCGCGGGAAGCGTCCGGGCAGGCCGTGCACCGTGACCGTCCAGCCGAGTCGGCGCAGTTCTGCGACGATGTGGGCGTCGTACAGGTAGCCGCCCGTGCGCTGCGCCGGATCGCCGGGCACGATGAAGTCGAGCGTTCGGTTCATGCGATGGGGTGCGGTCGCGTGCGGGCGGGGGCAGGGCGCGGGACGGCCGGCGGCGCCGAGGTCACAGCGCGCCTTCGTAGCTCGCCCACGCGATGTGCGATTCGTGAAGGGTGATCTTCAGGTGCTGCAGGCCCTGGCCGCCCGCGCCGAGACGGCCGTCCCGGATGGCGGCCGCCATGCGGTCGAAGATCACGCGCGCCATGAACTCGGTGGTGGTGTTGCGGCCTTGGAGCGCGGGTTCGTCGTCGAGGTTGCGGAAGTTGAACTCGGTGAGCACCGCCTTGAGCGTGTCGCTGGCGAGGCCGATGTCGACCACGAGGCCGTCGGCATCGAGCTCGGCGCGCTGGAAGCAGGCGTCGACCAGATAGGTGGCGCCATGCACGCGCTGCGCCGGGCCGAAGATCTCGCCGCGGAAACTGTGGGCGATCATGATGTGGTCGCGGACGGTCAGGCTGTACATGCGGGATCTCCGGAGTCGTGGGGGTGAGCGGTCTGGTGGGCGTCGGCGCCCGGGTAGCGGATGCGCTCGCACAGCGCGCCTGCCGGTGCGTGGGCGAGGCGGTGCATGAGCGCGGGCAGCGCGGCGAAATCCGTCTCGCCGCTGATCAGCGCATCGAGTCGGGCGTCGACGAGCAGGCGCAGCGCGAGTTCCATGCGGCGGCGGTGGTCCCAGCGCGGGCTGCGCTGGGGCGGCAAGTGGCCGACCTGGCTGGAGCGGATGGCGAGCCGGCGCGCGTGGAAGGCGCCGCCCAGCGGCAGGCCGACCTGCGCGCTGCCGTACCAGCTCATCTCGATGATGCTCGCTTCCTGGCCCGCGAGCGCCAGTGCGGTGGCAAGGCCGGCAGGGTTGCCGCTGGCGTGGAAGACGAGGTCGCAGTCGCCGCGCGCCGCATCGGGCAGGCGGTGTGTGAGGCCGAGCGCCTCCGCGAGCCGCGCGCGGCCGGGGTCGATGTCGATCAGTTCGACGTCGGTGCCGGGGATGCGGTTGCACAGCCAGGCGACCAGGCTGCCGACCACGCCGGCGCCGACGACAGCGATGCGGTCGCCCACGCTGGGCGCGCCGTCCCAGCAGCCGTTGATCGCGGTCTCCATGTTGGCGGCGAGCACCGCGCGCGCGGGCGGCAGGCCGTCGGGCAGGGGCAGCACGGCCGCCGCCGGCACGATGTAGCGCTGCTGGTGCGGATGAAGGCAGAACACCGGGCGGGCGCAGAGGGCTTCGGCATCGGGTCCCGCGCCGGCCTCGACGACGCCGACGCTGATGTAGCCGTACTTGACCGGACCGGGAAACGCGCCCTCCTGGAAGGGCGCGCGCATGCGCTGGTATTCGCTCGCCGGCACCTCGCCGCGATACACCAGGCTCTCGGTGCCGCGGCTGATGCCGCTGTAGAGGTTGCGCACGAGGACTTCGCCGTCCTGCAGCGGGCGCAGCGGCGCCGGGCGCAGGGCGCCGTGTCCCGGGGCGAGGGTCCAGAACGCGAGGTTGGTGTCGGGCATCCTGTGTTCCTGGGCGTTCGTAAGGCGAGGGGTGGAGTCGGCTGGGTGTTTCCGCCGTCTTGCGCGAACCCTTCGCGCGGTCCGATGATCGAAGCCGACATGGTAGCAGCGCGCCGCGACCGAGGCGCCGGAGGCGAGGAGAGCATGAACGAGGACGGCATGCCCGCGACGCAGGCTTCGTGGCCGCAGCTCTGGCTGGAGTTGGCGGGCGGGCTCGCGGTGACGATCGCACTCGGCGCGCTGGCGGCGAGTGTGATGGCCCTGCCGCTCCGCGTCGCGGGTGTGGCGGCGGTGGTGATGGCGGCGGTGGGCGCCCTGATCCTGCACGCGTGGCCGGATACGCGCCGCGGGCTGGGGCCGGCCAACCGCGTGACCCTGTTGCGCGCCGCGCTGGTGGCGCTGGTGGCGGGGGCGCTGGCGGCGCCGGCGTGGGCGCAGCAGCACGCGACCGCGCTTGCCCTGGTCGCCGCGCTGGCGCTGCTGATGGACGGCGTCGATGGCTGGGTGGCGCGGCGCTGCGGCTGCGAGAGCGCGTTCGGCGCGCGCTTCGATATGGAGCTCGACGCCTTCCTGATCCTGATCCTGTGCGTGCATCTGCTGCTGATGGACAAGGCGGGGTCGTGGGTGCTGGCGATCGGGGCGATGCGTTACGGCTTCGTGGCGGCGATGTTCGTCTGGCCCTGGCTCGAAGGGCCGCTGCCCGAGAGTCGGCGGCGCAAGCTGGTGTGTGTGTGGCAGGTCGCCAGCCTGCTCGTGAGCCTGCTGCCGATGGTGAAGCCCGCGCTCGCGGTGCCGCTGCTGGTGCTGGCACTGGCGCTGCTGGCGTGGTCGTTCGCGGTCGATGTCCGGTGGCGGCGCGCGCATGGCCGCGTCGACGCCTGAATGGGTGCCGGGCGCTCGCCGGCACGGGTTGGAAGCGTAAGGAGGAAGACAGGATGAAGAGGAACACACGGTTTTTCGGCCTGCGTCCCTGGCTTGCGGCAGGGCTCGCGGCGGCCGCTCTGGGCGCTGCGCCGGCCTGGGCCGAGCCGCACGGCTACACGATCGATCCCGATCATTTCGCGATCGGCTTTCAGGTCAATCACGTGGGCTACGCCGACGTGATCGGCATGTTCCTCAAGGCGCGCGGCAGCTTCGTGTATGACGAGGAGGCGCGCACGCTGGTGTCGGGGAAGGTCGTCGTGGCCGCCGACAGCGTGTTCAGCAACCACGAGGCGCGCGACCGTCATGTGCGCGACAGCGATTTCCTCGACGCCGGGCGCTATCCGGAAATCGTCTTCGAGGCCACGGGCTTCGAGCTGACGGGCGAGCGTGACGGGCGGCTCGAGGGCCGGCTCGGCGGCAATCTCACCCTGCTCGGCAAGACGCGACCGGTGACGCTGGACGTGTCGCTGAACAAGGTGGCGAGCTATCCCTTCGGCCATCGCAAGCACACGCTGGGCATCTCGGCCCGTACCACCCTGCTACGCAGCGAGTGGGGGATGGACTATGCGCTCAAGGGCGGCATGGTCGGCGATGCGGTGCAACTGCGCTTCGAACTAGAGGCGATCCGGGATTGAGCGATTCGACAAGGGACCGGGTGCGGCGGTGCCTCACCCGGCAGCCGTCGTCGCCTCAACCGCCGATGTAGGACATCTCGATCTTGCGCTGCGCCGCCGTTGCCGCCGTGCGGATCTCCGAATAGCGGTCGTCACGGCCATTCCAGACACGGGCGATGACGGCGTCGATCTGTGCGTCGTCCGCGCCGGTGCGAAGCAAGGTGCGCAGGTCGTGACCCTGCTGGGCGAACAGGCAGGTGTAGAGTTGCCCTTCGGTGGATAGTCGGATGCGTGTGCAGCTTGAGCAGAAGGCCTGCGTGACCGAGGAGATCACACCGATTTCACCTGCGCCATCCTTGTAGCGCCAGCGTTCGGCGACCTCGCCCACGTAGTTCGGGTCGGCAGGTTCGAGCGGGAACAGGCGGTCGATGCGTGCGACAACCTCGCGCGAGGGCAGTACTTCGTCCATCTTCCACCCGTTCGAGGCGCCTACGTCCATGAACTCGATGAAGCGCAGGATGTGCCCACTATGGCGGAAATGGGTGGCCATGGCCTCGATGTCACCGTCGTTGGTGCCGCGCTTGACGACCATGTTCACCTTGATCGGACCCAGCCCGGCTGCCCGTGCGGCGTCGATGCCTTCGAGCACCTTCTCCACCGGGTAGTCGGCGTCGTTCATGCGCCGGAACAGGGCGTCGTCCAGCGCATCTAGGCTCACGGTGACCCGATGCAGGCCGGCGTCGGCCAGGCGCTGCGCCATGCGGGGCAGCAGCACGCCGTTCGTGGTCAGCGTGATCTCCACCCCGTCCAGACGGGCGAGCATCTCGATCAGGCGCTCGACGTCCTTGCGCAGCAGCGGCTCGCCCCCGGTGATGCGGATCTTGCGCACGCCGCGTGCCGCGAACAGGTGCGCCACACGCAGGATCTCCTCGAAACTGAGCAGTTCGCGCCTGGGCAGGAAGGCATAGTCGTCGCCGAACACCTCGCGCGGCATGCAATACACGCAGCGGAAGTTGCAGCGGTCCGTGACCGAGATGCGCAGGTCGCGTACCTCGCGCCCGCGGCGGTCGACAAGCGCTTCACCCGGGGCTGGGCGTGAGGCCGGGTCGGGCACCTCGGTGTGGGGTGCGTTGCTCGGAGCAAGCTGCTGGATCGGGATGACTTTCATGGTCGGCGGCGGGGTCGGGTTGCAGGATTATCAAAGCATGGACAACGCGATGCAAGGCACGGTTCGCGGCAGGGTTCGCGCTGGGGCGCATCGTGATGCGGGTCAAGGCGTGGCAGCCTGTGGGCGCGGGCCGCGAAGGCGGGGTGTATCATTGCGCTCCGGATCGATCCGGCATCAGGAGAAGAATCAAACATGGCCGATCTCGTGCCGCTGCCGGCAACGGCGCTGCGCAAGCAGTGCGACCCCGCCTGCTTCACCTTCGAAACCACCGAATCCCTCATCGAACATGCCGGCGACCTCGGCCAGGCGCGCGCCGTGGAAGCGATCCGCTTCGGGCTCGCGATGGGGCACACCGGCTATCACGTCTTTGTGCTGGGCGAGACGGGCAGCGGCAAGCACGCCACCACCTTCCGGCTGCTGCACGAACGCGCGGCGAGCGAACTCGTGCCGCCCGACCTGTGCTACCTGCACAACTTCGGCGAGCCGCTCAAGCCGAAGCTGCTCGCGCTGCCTGCCGGACGGGGCGGGGCGTTGCGTACGCACATGCAGACCTTCATCCGCGACCTCGGGCCGGCGCTCGGTGCCGCGCTCGACAGCGATGCGCACGTAGATCGCGTCGAATCGCTGCAGAGTGCGCACAAGGCGCGCGAGGAGGCCGCCCTGCGCGAGCTCGGCCAGGCCTGCGCAGCCGAGAACATTTCCCTGATGCAGACGCCCGAGGGCTTCGTGTTCGCACCCACCAGGGAGGGCGAAGCGATGTCGCCCGAGGTTTTCGAGGCCTTGCCCGAAGACGAGCGCAAGACCATCGAGGCGCGCGTCGGCGCCTGGAGCGACCGCCTGGAGGATCTGCTCAACGACTTCCCCGGCTGGCGCAAGGCAGTGCGTGAATCCATCGAGCGCGCCGAGCGCGAGGTGCTGGGCCCGGCCGTCGCGCACCTGCTGCGCGAGGTGCGTGAGGCGCATGAGGATCTGTCCGAGGTGCTCGCCTTCCTCGACGCCGTGGAGCGCGACGTGCTCGACTCCGCGATCAAGGGCACGATGCTGGATGAGGAGGATGAGGAGGCACCCGAGCCGGAGGAGAACACCCGTTACCACCGCTACCAGGTCAAGCTGCTGGTCGACCATTCGGCCTCTCAGGGCGCGCCGGTGGTGTTCGAGAACAACCCGGGCTACGGCAACCTGATTGGCCGCATCGAACACATCGTGCAGCAGGGCAACCAGGTCAGCCACTTCAACCTGATCCGTGCCGGTGCCCTGCATCGCGCCAACGGTGGCTACCTGGTGCTGGATGCCGAGCGCCTGCTGTCGCAGCCCTTTGCCTGGGAAGGCCTCAAGCGCTGCCTGCGCGCGGGTGAGATCCGCATCGAACCGCCTGCCGAGGCGCAGGGCTGGAGCGGCGCGCTGACGCTCGAGCCCGAGGCGCTGCCGTGCGCGCTCAAGGTGGTGCTGATCGGCGATCGCGACGTGTATTACCTGCTCATGGAGCACGATCCGGAGTTCGCCGACCTGTTCAAGGTGCCGGCCGACTTCGATGATGACCTGCCGCGAACGCCCGGGAATGAGTGCGAGTACGCGCGCCTGATGGCGCTGCTGGTGCGTACGGCCAAGCTCCTCCCGGTGCATCGCGAAGGTGTTGCGCGCCTGGTGGAGGAAGCCTCGCGTCTGGCGGACGACTCCGGGCGCCTGTCGCTGAACACGCGCGCGCTGTCCGACCTGATGCGCGAGGCCGATTTTCATGCGCGTGGCAAGGGGTTGGCCGTCACCGGGCGTACCGAAGTGGAAGATGCGCTCGCGGCCCGCAAGCGTCGTGCCGACCGCTATCCGACCCGTGTGCTGGAGTCCATCCTGGACGGCACCACGCTGATCTCCACCGACGGCGAACGCGCCGGGCAGATCAACGGGCTGGTGGTGATCGAACTGGCCGGCGAGCTCTTCGGTCACCCGGTACGCATCACCGCCACCGTGCGCATGGGCGAAGGCGATGTGGTCGACATCGAGCGCGAGACCGAGCTGGGCGGTGCCATCCACTCCAAGGGCGTGCTGATCCTGTCCGCCTTCCTCGCCGCGCGCTATGCCCGCCACCAGCCGCTGTCGCTGTCGGCGAGCCTGGTGTTCGAGCAGTCGTATGCGCCGGTCGAGGGCGACTCCGCCTCGCTTGCCGAGCTGTGCGCGCTGCTGTCGGCGCTCACGCAGATCCCCATCCAGCAGCGCTTTGCGATCACCGGCTCGGTGAACCAGTTCGGTGAGGTGCAGGTGATCGGTGGCGTCAACGAGAAGATCGAGGGCTTCTTCGACCTGTGCAAGGCACGCGGGCTGGACGGCTCGCATGGGGTGGTGATCCCGGCCGCGAGCGTGCGCCACCTGATGTTGCGCGAAGACGTGGTCGAGGCCGCGGCCAAGGGCTTGTTCCACATCCACGCGGTGAAGACGGTGGATGAGGCGATGACGGTACTGACCGGCGTCGAGGCGGGCGAGCCGGATGCGAAGGGTGTCATCCCCAAGGGTACGCTGAACCACAAGATCGCCACCGTGCTCGCCGAAATGACCGCGGCACGGCATGCGCACGCGGATGGCGACGGTTCGGCCGGCGCGCGCCAGCACCGGCGCCGGCACGCCGTGTAAGGCTGGTCGGGCGACTGCCATCGGTCGTCGCCCGACCAGCGTTCAGTGCGGGCGCTGCTTCAGTCCGGCCAGTTGACGGTCGTGCATCCGGCCCAGCAGCAGTTGTGCACCCATTGCCCCCAGCAGCGCCATCAGCATGTCGGCCTGCGCGTCCCAAGGATCCCCCTGGGTGCCGAGGAATTCCACTGCACCGCCGCCCCACAGCACGGCCGACGTCCACTCCACGAGCTCGTAGAGCGCGCTGATCCCCAGGCAGCTCAGCGTGAGTAGCGCGAACAGCCATTTTCCGGCGCGCAGCGGCGAGGTGCGCAGCAGCAGCTCACGCCCGAGGATGGCCGGCGTCACCCCCTGGAAGAAATGGCCGAAACGGTCGTAGGGGTTGCGCGCGAGCTCGAACCAGTCCTGCACCACGAAGCCGATCGGTACGCGCGCATACGTGTAGCTGCCCCCCAGGATCAAAATCAGAGAGAAGAAGGCGATCAACCCGTAACAGAGCGGGGTGAGCGGAAAGCGCCGTGCGGTGGCGACGAGGATGGGCATGGCAATGAGCACCGGTGCCACCTCTGCCCACCACACGCCGCGATCGTATGGGGCGACGCCTGAAGCTGCGAGCGCAGTGAGGACGACTGCGAGGAGGGTCACGGGCAGGCGCATCGCAGGAGGGAGGTCCGCTCTCAGGCCCACGCACACTCGCAGGTGAAGTGGCGCAGGAAGGGCGGCTGCTTGACGATCCGCACGCCGCGGATGTTACGTGCGTCTTCCTTTACCTCGGCGATCACCTCGGCCGCGTAATCGAAATGCGACTGAGTGTACATGCGGCGCGGGAAGGCCAGACGCACGAGCTCCATGCTGTGGTAAGTCTCGCTGCCGTCCTCGCGGCGCTTGCCGAACATCACCGAGCCGATCTCCACGCCGCGGATGCCGCCCTGCAGATAGAGCGCGTTGCACAATGCCCAGGCGGGGTATTGCTCGACGGGCATGTCGGGCAGGATGCTGCGTGCGTCGATATACACCGCGTGGCCGCCGGTTGGGCGCATGATGCCCACGCCGGCGGTTTCCAGTCGCTCGCCGAGGTATTCCGCGGTGCGCAGGCGATAGCGCAGGTAGTCCTCATCGATGCCTTCCTGCAGGCCCACCGCGAGCGCCTCGAGATCCCGGCCCGCCAGGCCGCCGTAAGTCGGGAAGCCTTCGGTGAGGATCAGCATGTTGCGCACCGCGTCCATCCATTGTTCGTCGCGCAGCACGATGAAGCCGCCGATATTGACCATGCCGTCCTTCTTCGCGCTCATGGTGCAGCCGTCGGCGAGCGAGAACATTTCCTGCACGATGGCCTTCACCGGCACGTCCGTGTAGCCCGGCTCGCGCATCTTGATGAACATCGCGTTCTCGGCGAAGCGGCACACATCCATGATCAGCGGCTTGCCATGGCGGTGCAGCAGCTCGGAATAGGCGCGCATGTTGGCCATCGACACCGGCTGGCCGCCGCCGGTGTTGTTGGTCACCGTGATCATGCCGAAGGGGATGCTGTCGCCGCGGGTGCGCAGCAGGTGCTCGACGCGGTCGAGGTCGATGTTGCCCTTGAACGGGTGGATCAGCGCCGGCTGCAGGCCTTCGGGGATGACGAGGTCGAGTGCCTCGACACCGAGGTATTCGAGGTTGGCGCGCGTGGTGTCGAAGTGGCAGTTGTTGGGCACCACGTCGCCCTTCCTGCATGCGGCGGTGAACAGCACCTTCTCGGCGGCGCGGCCCTGATGCGTGGGCATGAAGTGCTCCATGCCTGTGAGTTCGCGGATCACCGCCTGCAGGCGGTAGAAGCTGCGTGCGCCGGCGTAGCTTTCGTCGCCCTCCATGATCGCCCCCCACTGCCGGCTCGACATCGCACCGGTGCCCGAGTCGGTGAGCCAGTCGATCAGCACGTCCTCGGCCCGCAGGCGGAAGGGGTTGAGACGGGCTTCGTCCAGCAGGCGCTCGCGCTCGGCGCGCGTGGTCATGCGGATCGGCTCGATGCTCTTGATGCGGAAGGGTTCGATCAGGGTGGTGGGCATGGCGGCTCCAAGTGCATTCGTGAACGGAGCAGGGAAATTAAGACCGAAAACCGGAGCGTGGTGTCGCTTATTTGCAACAGGTTCGGGTCGTCTTCCCACTCGCGACCTAATCGCGGGTGATCACCTCTGAGGGCAGGATGCCGGCAAAATCGCCGCTGGCGGTGTCTGCGGGTCCGCCCGGGTGGTGAGCATATCCTTGGTGCGGCAAGCTATTACTTAGAAGGAACTGTTGGTCAGACTGAGATGCCTCTTGCAACGCAAGAAAGTGGTGGGAAACTTGGCATTTCCCACCGTTCACGGGCATGTCACTTATGCAACCGTCCGACTACCGTCCGCAGGCCTCGGGACGGATCGAGGTGGCTTAGTTCAGGTCAGCCCAGGTAGTACCTTTCTTACGGTCGTACCGCAGCGAGACCTTGGAAGTGGAGCACAGGTTCAGGTTTTCCCACACGGCTTCTTCGCCGTCATCGTAGACCACCTTCATGTCCCATTGGCAGCCCTTCGAGCCTTGCTCGAACTCGATGTCGACGCTTTCGTTGTTCGCGAGGACGTCGCTGCCCATGACGTCTTCTTCCCAGTCGTTGCTTGAGGCTGACGAGACATACACCTCACTTATCACGTAGCCAGTCCTGTTCAAGAGGCTAAAATCGAGGTTCTCAGCATGTGCGGCAGTTGCGGCAAAGAGCGGAGCGCAGACGAGCGCCAGCATCGGGAATAGCTTTTTCATCAATTGTCCTTCATCTTGATAATCGGCAAAGGCGCTCACGAAGGTTCATAACCCTGTGGACCGTTTATTGGGGTGCGTTCTTCGTGGAGGCGGAGAATGCGGCAGCAGTAACTTCATGTGGGCAGCGCGAACGTCATGGGCGAGTCACTTTTCGCGCCGTGCATCCCCGTAAACGAAAAATGCCATCCCGAAGGATGGCACTCTCGTTTGATGCTGGCTCCCCGACCTGGGCTCGAACCAGGGACCTACGGATTAACAGTCCGGCGCTCTACCGACTGAGCTATCGGGGAATTACCTTTTTACAGCTTTCGCTGCGAGTTACTCTTCCGCAGCCTTCGCTGCGACTTGCTGTTCCTGTGAGAAACACCAAGTCCTGAAACTTGGCTCCCCGACCTGGGCTCGAACCAGGGACCTACGGATTAACAGTCCGGCGCTCTACCGACTGAGCTATCGGGGAACAGAGGCGCGCATTTTAGGCAGACCGCGCGCGCTCGTCAAGGCAGAGCGGCGTTTTTCTGGATGCCGTCTGCCTCGACGTGCGCCGGTGTCAGCCCTTGACCACCTGCGCGATCGCCTTGGCGACGTAGCCGATGTTCTTCGAGTTGAGCGCGGCCAGGCAGATGCGGCCGGTCGAGACGGCGTAGATGCCGAAGTCGGACTTCAGCGTCTCGACCTGTGCGGCGGTCAGGCCAGTGTAGGAGAACATGCCACGCTGCTTGATCACGAAGGAAAAGTCCTGCGCCACGCCCGCCGCCTTGAGCTGCTCGACCAGGCCGGTGCGCATGGCGCGGATGCGTTCGCGCATGCCGCCGAGCTCGTCTTCCCACATCTGGCGCAGCTCGGGCGAGGACAGCACCGCGGCGACGATGGCGCCGCCATGGATCGGCGGGTTGGAGTAGTTGGTGCGGATCACGCGCTTGACCTGCGACAGCACGCGGCCGGCTTCTTCCTTGCTGGCGGTGACGATGGACAGTGCGCCGACGCGCTCGCCGTAGAGCGAGAAGCTCTTCGAGAACGAGCTCGACACGAAGAACTGCAGGCCGCTGGCCGACAGGGCGCGCACGGCCACGGCGTCGGCGTCGATGCCTTCGGCAAAGCCCTGGTAGGCCATGTCGAGGAAGGGGATGAGGCCGCGCTCACGGCACACGGCGACCACTTCGTCCCACTGCGCATCGGACAGGTCGGCGCCGGTAGGGTTGTGGCAGCAGGCGTGCAACACGATGATCGAGCCGGGTTGCAGGCTGTCGAGCTTGGCCTTCATGCCGGCGAAGTTCACGCCGCGGGTGGCGGCCTCGTAGTAGGGGTAGTTTTCGACCGGGAAGCCGGCTGACTCGAACAGCGCGCGGTGGTTCTCCCAGCTCGGGTCGGAAATGTAGACGGTGGCGCCGGGCACCAGGCGCTTGAGGTAGTCGGCGCCGACCTTGAGCGCGCCGGTGCCGCCGAGGGCCTCGACGGTGATGGTCTGGCCGCTGGTGGCGAGCTGCGAGTCCTTGCCGAAGAGCAGGCCCTGCACCGCGTTGTTGTAGGCGGCGGGGCCTTCGATCGGCTGATAGCCGCGCGGCGGCATGGCTTCGAGGCGTGCCTTCTCGGCGGCGCGCACGGCGGCGAGCAGCGGGATCTTGCCGTTGTCGTCGTAGTACACGCCGACGCCGAGGTTGACCTTCTCGGCGCGGGTGTCGGCGGCGAAGGCCTCGTTGAGGCCAAGGATCGGGTCACGGGGCGCCATCTCGACGGCGGCGAAGATCGAAGCGGACATGAGGACTCCAGTTGTTCCGGTAGGGCAGCGGTGGGTGTGCGTGGTGGGAACGGACTTGCGCCGTGCCTTGTCACGCGATTTGGGAAATAATCGGCGTTTTCGTCCGGCCTCGCCATGCGGCGATGCACCGGAATGGAGCAGGAATTTTAGCATGACGACTCAAGGCAATAGCGCCGGAAACGATGCACCGCAGCATGGCGGGACGGTGCTCGGCTTCGAGGGCAGTCCCTTCCGCCTGCACCAGCCCTTTCCGCCGGCGGGCGACCAGCCCGAGGCGATCCGCCTGCTGTGCGAGGGCGTGGAGGATGGCCTGATGTACCAGACCCTGCTCGGCGTGACCGGCTCGGGCAAGACCTACACCATGGCCAACGTCATCGCCCGGATGGGCCGCCCGGCACTGGTGCTGGCGCCGAACAAGACGCTGGCGGCGCAGTTGTACGCCGAGTTCAAGGAGTTCCTGCCCGAGAACGCGGTCGAGTACTTCGTCAGCTACTACGACTACTATCAGCCCGAGGCCTACGTGCCCTCGCGCGACCTTTTCATCGAGAAGGACTCTTCGATCAACGAGCACATCGAGCAGATGCGGCTGTCAGCGACCAAGAGCCTGATGGAGCGCCGCGACGTGGTGATCGTGGCGACGGTGTCGTGCATCTACGGCATCGGCGACCCGGTGGATTACCACGCCATGATCCTGCACCTGCGCGAGGGCGAGCGCATGGCGCATCGCGACCTCATCCAGCGCCTGGTGGCGATGCAGTACACCCGCGCCGACATCGATTTCCGCCGCGGTACCTTCCGCGTGCGCGGCGACGTGATTGACGTTTTCCCGGCGGAGAACGCCGAGCTTGCGGTGCGTATCGAGATGTTCGACGACGAGATCGAGCATCTGACGCTGTTTGACCCGCTCACCGGCCACCTCAAGCACAAGCTGGCGCGCTTCACCGTGTATCCGTCCAGTCATTACGTGACCCCGCGCGCGACCGTGCTCGAGGCGATCGAGAAGATCAAGGAGGAACTGAAGGAGCGCATCGCGCTGTTCCAGCGCGAGGGCAAGTTGGTGGAGGCGCAGCGCATCGAGCAGCGCACCCGCTTCGACCTCGAGATGTTGAACGAGATGGGCTTCTGCAAGGGCATCGAGAACTACTCGCGTCATCTGTCGGGCCGCGGCCCGGGCGAGCCGCCGCCCACTTTGATCGACTATCTGCCGCAGGACGCGCTGCTGTTCATCGACGAGTCGCACGTCGCCATCGGCCAGGTCGGCGGCATGTACAAGGGCGACCGCTCGCGCAAGGAGAACCTCGTCGGTTACGGCTTCCGCCTGCCATCCGCGCTGGACAACCGGCCGCTGAAGTTCGACGAGTTCGAGCGCCTGATGCCGCAGACCGTTTTCGTGTCGGCGACGCCGGCGAAGTACGAGGAGGAACACCAGGGGCAGGTGGTGGAGCAGGTGGTGCGCCCGACCGGCCTGATTGATCCGGTGGTCGAGGTGCGCCCGGCGATGACGCAGGTGGATGACCTGCTCACCGAGATCAAGAAGCGGCTCGAGGTGAACGAGCGCGTGCTGGTAACCGTGCTGACCAAGCGCATGGCCGAGGACCTCACCGACTACCTCGCCGACAACGGCATCCGCGTGCGCTACCTGCACTCCGACATCGACACCGTGGAACGGGTCGAGATCATCCGCGACCTGCGTCTGGGCGAGTTCGATGTGCTGGTGGGCATCAACCTGCTGCGCGAGGGCCTGGACATCCCGGAGGTGTCGCTGGTGGCGATCCTGGATGCGGACAAGGAGGGTTTCCTGCGCTCCGAACGCTCGCTGATCCAGACCATCGGTCGCGCTGCGCGCCACCTCCACGGCACCGCCATCCTCTACGCCGACCGCATGACCGATTCGATGAAGGCGGCCATCGGCGAGACCGAGCGCCGCCGGCAGAAGCAGGTCGCCTTCAACGAGGCGAACGGCATCGTGCCCAAGTCGGTGACGAAACGCATCAAGGACATCATCGACGGGGTCTATGATTCGGATGGGGCCAAGCGTGACGCCGCCCGTGTGGCCGAGAAGGACGCCGACTACGCGGTGATGGACGAGAAGTCGCTGGCGCGGGCGATCAAGCGCTTGGAAAAGGAGATGCAGGAACACGCCCGCAACCTGGAGTTCGAGAAGGCCGCTGCGGCGCGCGACGAGTTGTTCAAGCTTCGCCAGCGCGCATTTGGCGCAGACCAGCACGGCAGCGTTTGACGAACGAACAAGAAGAAAGCATCGGAAGGAGGGGATGAAATGACGAGGGTTCTTTTCGTCTGCACTGGGAATATCTGCCGTTCGCCAACCGCGGAGGGCGTTGCGCGGCACTTCATCGAGACTGGTGGACTCAGTGGCCTGGTGGAAGTCGATTCTGCCGGCACGCATGGTTACCACGCCGGCGAGGCGCCCGATCCACGTACGCAGAAGGCCGCGCAGCAGCGCGGTTACGACCTGTCGGGCCTACGCGCGCGCAAGCTTGAGGCGCGTGATTTCCTCGAGTTCGACCTGCTGCTGGCGATGGACCGCGGCCATCTGGAAGCGATGCGGCGCCAGTGCCCACCGGTATACCAGCCGCGGCTGCGGCTGTTTCTGGAATTCGACGGTTTGCGACGCTTTGGTGACGAGGTGCCCGATCCGTACTACGGTGGGCCGCGCGGCTTCGATCTCGTGCTCGACATGTGCGAGCACGGTGTGCGCGGGCTGCTGGATGCGGTGGCAACCCGGGTCTGAGTTCTGGCTGGCGGCGCCTTTCCGGTGGGACGGCGCAGGGTAGGGAAGAAAAGAAGGCCATCCGATTTTGGATGGCCTTCTTCCGCGTGAGACGCTCTGCCTGTAAGGCTTACTTCTGCGTTTCGACCTGTTGCAGCGGTTCGTCGATAACCACCGGTGCCGGACGCGGCTTGCGGCCCAGACGGACGGGCGCTTCGACGGCGCCCGTGCCGAACTGGGAGAGCTTGCCGGGATCAGTTTCAATCTTGATCAGGCCGCTGTCCGCGGCCGGTGCCTCAGATGCGCCTGCGGGCTGAGCTGCCTCGGTCTCCGTGGCCACGGTCTGTGCCTCACTCGCCGGCGTTTCGGGTACCGCAGTCGGGGCGAGCGGTGCAGGAGCACGCTCCACTTCTGCAGCGGCCTCTGGCGCCGATTCGATGGAAACGGCGTCGGTGGCAACAGCTTCGGCGGCAGCGGCTTCGATCGCAACCGTCTGCTGCTCGACGGCTTCTGCGAGGGAAGCCTCCACCTTTTCGTGCTCGACCGGTTCCTGGCTGGCGAGCGCGCTTGCCGCCTGTTCCGTTGCAGCCTCCGGTACAGCGGCGGGCGCAGTGGTTTCGGGTTGCTCGGCCACTGTTGCGCTGACTGCCTCCGCGTGGGCGACCTGGGTGGCGGCGTCCTGGGTGGAAGCAACCTGAGGGGCATCGCGCTCGGTGGCGACCGCACCGGCTTCCACCGGCAGCGGTGCCGGAGCCTGCTCGGGCGGCGTGCTTTCCTCGGTCTGCACGGTTTCGGCTGCCGCGACGGCGACCGGAAGCTCGGCTGCAGCCTGTTCGGTCTGCAGGGAGGGGATCCCGGCGATGGTGTCGACTGCCTGCGGGGCAGCCTCGGCGGCCGCTGCGGCGCTCACGGTTTCGGCTGCGGGTTCGTCTGCGGTAGCGGTCGCTTCGGCAGAGGGCGCTTCTGCTGCGGGCGCGGAGTCGTCGCGCGCTTCGTCGCCGTCGCTCGATTCAGCGGCGGAGGCGACCGCCTGGCCTTCGCTGGTGCGACGGCCACGGCCGCGGCCGCGCCGACGGCGCTTCTCGGACGGTGCCGTTTCGCCCTCGGTGGATTCCGCCTGTGCGGTCGCGTCGACTTCCGCCGCGCCAGTATCGGTGCTCGGGGCGGCCATGCTTGCTGCGGCGGCGGTCTTTAGCAGCTCTTCCTCTGCGCTCGGTGCGCGGTTCTCGGTACTGCGCTCCGTGCTGTCCTCGCTGCGGTTGCCGCGCTGGCCACGGCCGCGGCGGCTGCCCTCACTGCGCTCTGCGCGTTCGCCGCGCTCGCCCTGGCTGCGCTGAGGTTTCTCGGCGCCCTCGGGGCGTTCGCTGCGTTCGGTTCGCTCGGTGCGCTCGCCACGGCCACTGCGGCCGCCCTGCTGCGATTCGCCGTCGCGTTCGCCACGCCGGCTACGGTTGCCGTTGCTGCGGCGGCCTTCGCCGTTGCGCTCACTGCGACCGCGCGGCTCGCGCTTGGGCGTTTCCTCGATGACTGCTGCGGGCGCAGGCGCGGCTTCCGCCTTACCGCCCGAGAGCCAGCCGAACAGACGTGCAAACAGGCCCTTGGCGGCAGGCGCAGCCGCAGCGGCGGGCGCGGGAGCCGTGACCGGGGCGGGCTGTGATGGTGCGATACCCTTGACCGCTGCTTCAGGACGGGCGGGGCGCTCGTTGGCCTTGGAGGGCAGACGGGCGTCCTCCTCGGCGGGCTTTTGCACCATCTGGTAGCTGGCCAGCGCGATGTCTTCGGCGTTGAGCTGGTCGTGACGCAGGCGAATGATCTCGTGTGCCGGCGTCTCGAGGTGGCGGTTCGGCACGATGATCAGCTGCACCTTGTGGCGCATCTCGATGCGTGCGATGTCGACCCGTTTCTCGTTGAGCAGGAAGGTGGCCACGTCGACCGGCACCTGCAGGTGCACTGCGCCCGTGTTGTCCTTCATGGCCTCTTCTTCGAGGATGCGGACGATGTGCAGGGCCGACGATTCGGTGCTGCGGATGTGGCCGGTGCCGTTGCAGCGCGGGCAGGGGATGTAGCTGGTCTCGGCCAGCGCCGGACGCAGGCGCTGGCGCGACAGCTCGAGCAGGCCGAAGCGGCTGATCTTGCCCGTCTGCACGCGGGCGCGGTCGTGGCGCAGTGCGTCGCGCAGGCGGTTCTCGACCTCGCGTTGGTTCTTGGCCGACTCCATGTCGATGAAGTCGATCACGATCAGGCCGCCCAGGTCGCGCAGGCGCAACTGGCGGGCGATCTCGTCGGCTGCCTCGCAGTTGGTGCGGAAGGCGGTTTCCTCGATATCCGAGCCCTTGGTGGCACGGCCCGAGTTGACGTCGATCGAGACCAGCGCCTCGGTGTGGTCGATCACGACTGCACCGCCCGAAGGCAGGTTCACCTGGCGCGAGTAGGCGGATTCGATCTGGTGCTCGATCTGGAAGCGCGAGAACAGCGGCACGTCGTCGCTGTAGCGCTTCACTCGGGCGACGTTGCCCGGCATCACGTGGGCCATGAACTGCGTGGCCTGCTCGTAGATGTCGTCGGTGTCGATCAGGATCTCACCGATATCAGGCTGGAAGTAATCGCGGATCGCGCGGATGACCAGGCTGCCTTCCTGATAGATGAGGAAGGCGCCGGACTGGCTCTGGGCTGCACCCTCGATCGCGCGCCACAGCTGCAGCAGGTAGTTGAGGTCCCACTGCAGTTCTTCGGCACTGCGGCCAATGGCTGCGGTGCGGGCGATCAAGCTCATGCCCTGGGGCACTTCGAGCTGGTCCATGTTCTCGCGCAACTCGGCGCGCTCGTCACCCTCGACGCGGCGCGAGACACCGCCGCCGCGCGGGTTGTTGGGCATGAGCACGAGGTAGCGGCCCGCCAGCGAGATGTAGGTGGTGAGCGCTGCACCCTTGTTGCCGCGCTCGTCCTTCTCGACCTGGACGATGAGCTCCTGGCCTTCCTTCAGTGCCTCCTTGATGGAGGCCTTGCCGGCATCCACGCCCGGCTGGAAATAGGCCCGGGAAATTTCCTTGAACGGCAGAAAGCCGTGGCGATCAGCGCCATAGTCGACGAAAGCCGCCTCGAGGCTGGGCTCGATACGGGTGATGACCGCCTTGTAGATGTTGCTCTTGCGTTCTTCTTTTGCGGCCGATTCGATATCGAGGTCGATCAGTTTCTGACCGTCCACGATCGCGACGCGCAGTTCTTCGGCCTGCGTCGCATTGAAAAGCATGCGCTTCATTTGGATCGTTCTCCCGCGCAAATCACACGGGCAGGACGAACGGCGCGCACCATCGCGCTTTCCGGGTTCAGGAGCGATTGGGTAGAGCTGCTGCTTTCATCCGGTGGGTTGATCGGGCTGTGATGGGTCGGCTGGTCGAAATTCTCTTGCTCCCGCCCGGCGTGCCGCGTGGGCTTCGGGCCGGAGCATTTGATCCTGCGTGTGTGACTTGTACGTCAAAATCCAACCCGTGGGCTGGATGGGTATGTCGAAGGTGATCGCTTGCGTTACCATCGGCGCCTTTTCGGCCTTGGATGGCATGCAAGGGTGTAGCCGGGAGCGCTCTTCAGGGCTCATTGCCAGCAGTCTGCCTGCGTCTTCCTTGGCAGATGTTTCGACCTGCAGGATGTTGTGACGCCGCACTTGGCTGGACGCGACCGGTTAACCGCGCAGAAGTATATTTCATGACGACGATTGAAAGCAAAGCGATCGCTGTGCGCCACGAGCGCATCGACGACGCGGCCGCAGGGCAGCGCATCGACAATTACCTGCTGCGCCTCGCCAAGGGCGTGCCGAAGAGTCACGTCTATCGCATCCTGCGCAGCGGTGAGGTGCGGGTGAATGGGCGCCGTGTGCAGCAGACCTACCGTCTGCAGGAGGGCGACGAGGTGCGCATCCCGCCCATCCGCATCGCCGAGCCGACGCGCAGCGCGCCCGCGCCGGCGGGCAAGCCGTTGCCGGTGGTCTATGAGGACGATGCGCTGCTGGTCATCGACAAGCCATCGGGCAAGGCGGTGCATGGCGGCAGCGGGGTGAGCTACGGCGTGATCGAGCAGCTGCGCGTGCAGCGCCCGGAGCTGCGCATGCTCGAGCTTGCGCATCGCCTCGATCGCGAGACCTCGGGCTTGCTGATCGTCGCCAAGAAGCGCTCGGCCCTGACGGCGCTGCACGACATGATGCGCGCGGGGAGTGTGGAGAAGCGCTACCTGACGCTGGTGCCCGGGCGCTGGACGAACGCGATGCAGCACGTCAGGGCGCCGCTGTACAAGTACCTGACCCCGGAGGGTGAGCGTCGCGTGCGTGTGGCTGAGGACGGCAAGCCTGCGCACAGCATCGTGCGTCTGGTTCGGCGCTGGCGCGACTACAGCCTGCTCGAGGTGGAACTCAAGACCGGGCGCACCCATCAGATCCGCGTGCATCTCGCCCACCTGGGCTTTCCCTTGTGCGGCGATGACAAATACGGCGATTTCGCGCTCAACAAGCAGCTCGAGGGCGAGGGGCTGCGGCGCATGTTTCTGCATGCGGCGCTGTTGCGTTTCGCCCATCCCTTGAGCGGCGCGGCGCTGTCCTTCGCATCGCCGCTGCCCGATGACCTGCAATCCTTCATCGAGCGGCTCGATGCCGCGGAGAAAAATGCCCATGGCTGAACGTTTTGACCTCATCGTCTTCGACTGGGATGGCACGCTGATGGATTCGGCGGGCGCGATCGTGCGCGCGATGCAGGCCGCGACCCGCGACCTCGGCCTTGCCGAGCTGCCGGAGGAGCGTGCGCGCTACGTGATCGGGCTGGGGTTGGGCGAGGCCCTGCGTCATGCGGTCCCGGACCTGGAAGAGTCGGCCTATCCGCGCATGGTGGAGCGTTACCGGCACCACTATCTGTCCTCGGATCAGGAGCTCTCGCTGTTCGAGGGCGTGGTCGAGATGATCGACGCGCTCGCAGCGCGCGGGCACCTGCTCGCGGTCGCCACTGGCAAGAGTCGGATCGGGCTCGACCGGGCGCTGGGGCATTCCGGGCTGGGGCGCTACTTCCACGCCACGCGCTGTGCGGATGAGTGCTTCTCCAAGCCCCATCCGGCGATGCTCGAGGCGCTGATGGACGAGTTGGGCGCCAGCCCGGAGCGCACGCTGATGATCGGCGATACCACGCACGACCTGCAGATGGCGAAAAATGCGCGCACTGCGAGTCTCGGCGTGGGCTTCGGTGCACACCCCCTGGCGGCGCTAGAGGCAGAGTCGCCGCTTGCCTGCGTTCGCACGCCGGCCGAGATGGCGAGCTGGCTGTTGATGCACGCCTGAGCAGCTTCCGGGGTGCTTTCGACTCGTAGCGCTTGCGTCGGGGTGGGGGTTGCTCGGGGCGTCAGGCGAGAACGAGGAACAGGGTCGGTCGCCGTGCCAGTGCGGGCCGTTCCGCCTTGCGCCAGTCTCGCACGGTGCGGGTGAGGATCGTCTCGCCTGCCGTATTGAGGTCGCAGGCGACGCAGACGCGGGTGGCGGGGCCGAGCTGCTTCAGCAGTGCTTCGAGCATGCGTTCGTTGCGGTACGGCGTCTCGATGAAGAGCTGCGTGCGTCCGAGCCGGCGCGATTCTTCCTCCAGTGCGCGCAGGCGCGCATCGCGCTCCATCTCTGCGACCGGGAGATAGCCGTGGAAGGCGAAGCTCTGGCCGTTCAGTCCGGAGCCCATCAGCCCGAGCAGAATGGAGGACGGGCCGACCAGCGGCGCGACGCGGATCCCGAGCGCGTGCGCGCGGGCCACGAGGCGGGCGCCCGGGTCGGCCACCGCGGGGCAGCCGGCGTCCGACATCAGGCCGAGGTCGTGACCAGCGACCGCGGGTGCGAGCAGGGCGTCGAAGGCGGCGTCCGTCGCCTTGTCCGGATCTCCGGGGAGTTCCTGGATGTCCGTTTCGCGCAGGGGGTAAGGGTAGTCCAGCTGTTTGAGATGCGCGCGTGCCGCGCGCGCAGTTTCGACCACGAAGTGGCGCAGCTCCGCCGCGACGGCTTGCGCCTGCGCGGGCAGGAAGGCTGGCCAGGGCGTGGTTTCGCCCAGCGCCACCGGCAGCAGGTACAGCGTTCCCTTGCTGGTGGCGTGGTTTGCCGCCGCGCTCATGGCAACTCCACGCCTTCGGCGCGCAGCATGCGGGACAGGGCGATCAGCGGCAGGCCGATCAGTGCGGTGGGGTCGTCGCCGCGCATGGCTTCGAGGAGCGCGATGCCCAGTCCTTCGGACTTCGCGCTGCCGGCGCAGTCGAGCGGTCGCTCGCGCGCAACATAGCGTTGGATCTCCGCGTCGCTCAAGTCGCGGAAGCGCACATGGGTGGGGACGCCTTCCACCTGGATGTGACCGCTGCGTGTGTTGAGCAGGGCGAGCGCGGTGTGAAACACGACCGTCCTGCCGCGCATGCGCTGCAGCTGGGCGATCGCGCGCTCTTCGGTGCCGGGTTTGCCGAAGATCTCGTCATCGAGATAGGCAACCTGATCGCTGCCGATGATCAGCGCGTCCGGCCAGCGCGCAGCGACCGCGCGCGCCTTCTCGCAGGCGAGGCGCTCGGCGGTGGCCGCCGGGCGCTCGCCTGCGAGCGGTGCCTCGTCGGTCTCGGGTCGGTCTGTGTCGAAGGGGAGTTGCAGCCGCTCGAGCAGAATCTTGCGGTAGGCAGAGGTGGAGGCGAGGACGAGATTCATGATGTGGCTTTACACGCAAGTGGAAAAAATCATATCATGCGCGGCTTATGTCGCAACAAGGCGTTCCGTCCAGGGTCATTCATGATCCGTTCAGGTTTGCTACCGAGCACCGCGCCCTGCAGGGTGAAGTGCAGGTGGCCGATTTGCCGCGTCTGGCCGACGCGCTGGCCTCAACCGAGGCCGCGCTGAAGTGGTCGCTGGAGGGGGCGACGGTCGACGGTGTGCAAGGTACGGAGCCCCGTCTGCGGTTGACGGTTGCGGGCGAGCTCGATCTGTCTTGTCAGCGTTGTCTGGGCGGGCTTGCATGGCCTGTGCAGCTTGAGACGGTGCTGCAGCCGGTGCGTGCCGGTCAGCCGATCCCCGAGGAAGAGCTCGAGGACGATCAGGTCGATGCGATCGAGATCGATGGCGATCTCGATGTGCTTGCGCTGCTCGAGGACGAGGTGCTGCTCGCCATGCCAATCGCCCCGCGACACCAGGTTTGTGAACTGCCGTCCCCAGCGGGGGCGGCGTCAAAAGAATCGCCTTTCGCTGCGCTGGCGTCGCTGCGAGGCAGTCCCAGCGCGAAATAGGCGCGATATTTGTTTTAGGAGTTTTATCCATGGCCGTTCAACAGAACAAGAAGTCCCCGTCCAAGCGTGGCATGCACCGTGCCCACGATTTCCTCACCGGCCCGGCGCTGGCGGTCGAGGCGACCACCGGTGAAGTGCATCTGCGCCACCACATCAGCCCGAACGGTTTCTACCGCGGCAAGAAGGTTCTGAAGGCCAAGGGCGAGTAATCCGGCAGCCTGGATGCGCGAAGGCGGCGCAGGGCGCTTGGCGCCCGCGCCGCCTTTTTTCCGACCACGATAACTAGAAAGCACGCGATATGCCGATGGGTGTCACCATTGCGATCGACTGCATGGGTGGCGATCACGGCCCGGTCGTGACCGTGCCCGCAGCGCTGGATTTCCTGCGCAGCCACCCCCAGGCCGGGGCGATCCTTGTCGGCCGGGAAGAGGCGATTCGGCCCCTGCTGGGCAATGCAGCCTCCGAATACGGCGCCCGGCTTCGGGTGCATCCTGCCAGCGAGGTCGTGACCATGGACGATCCGCCTGCGATCGCCATGCGCAACAAGAAGGACTCTTCGATGCGGGTCGCGATCGACCTGGTCAAGTCGGGGGAGGCCAACGCGGCAGTGTCCGCTGGCAACACCGGCGCATTGATGGCGATCTCCCGTTTCGTGCTCAAGACGCTGCCTGGCATCGACCGGCCCGCGATCGCGACCATCCTGCCGTCGGTGAAGGGGCATACCTATGTCCTCGATCTGGGTGCCAACGTCGATTGCAGTGCCGAGCACCTGCTGCAGTTCGGCGTGATGGGCGCGATGCTGGTAGCGGCGATCGAGCACAAGGAACGCCCCAGCGTCGGTCTGCTGAACATCGGCGAAGAGGTCATCAAGGGTAACGACGTCGTGAAGGAAGCGTCCGAACTGCTGCGTGGCAGCGGGCTCAACTTCTACGGTAACGTCGAGGGCAACGACATCTACGAAGGTACGGTTGATGTGGTTGTCTGCGATGGCTTCGTGGGCAACGTCGCGCTCAAGACCTCCGAGGGGCTGGCGCAGATGATCGGCGCGTTCCTGAAGCAGGAGTTCAAGCGTTCCCTGCTGACCCGGCTGATGGGTCTGTGTGCGTTGCCGGTGCTGCTGCGCTTCAAGAAGCGGGTCGATCACCGGCTCTACAATGGCGCGCCGCTGCTGGGTCTGCGCGGGGTGGTGCTGAAGAGTCACGGGTCTGCCGACAAGCTGGCGTTCGGCAATGCGCTGGGGCGTGCAGCCGAGGCGGCTTCGAACTGCCTGATCGAGCGCATCAGCGAGCGTATGGCGAGCATGAACGAGGTGAATGGATGATCTACGCACGCATCGCGGGTACCGGAAGTTTCCTGCCCGGCAGTCCGGTCAGCAACGACGATCTCGTCGCCCGGGGGATCGATACCTCCGACGAGTGGATCGTCACCCGCTCGGGCATCCGTGCACGCCACCTCGCGGCCGCTGACGTGGGTGCCAGCGATCTGGCGCGCATCGCCGCCGAGCGCGCGATCGAGGCGGCCGGCTGCGAGGCCGATGACATCGATCTGGTCATTGTCGCCACCTCGACGCCCGACTACATCTTCCCCAGTACGGCCGCGCTGGTGCAGTCCAAGCTTGGCATCCGCAACGGCGGTCCGGCGTTCGACGTGCAGGCGGTGTGCAGCGGCTTTGTGTATGCGCTCTCCATCGCGGAGAAGTTCATCCGTTCGGGCAGCCACAAGCGCGCGCTCGTGATCGGCGCAGAGGTGTTCTCGCGTATCCTCGACTGGTCCGACCGCGCTACCTGCGTGCTGTTTGGCGACGGCGCCGGCGCGGTGGTGCTCGAGGCATCGGAGCGGCCGGGCATCCTGTCTTCCGCGCTGCATGCCGACGGCAGCCATCACCCGATCCTGTGCGTGCCGGGCGGCGTGGCTTCCGGACAGGTGATCGGCGACCCCTTCCTGCGCATGGACGGCCAGGCCGTGTTCAAGTTTGCGGTCAAGGTGCTCGGCGACGTGGCCCAGGAAGTGCTGGACATCGCGGGCGAGGGTAACGAAAGTGTCGACTGGCTGGTCCCTCATCAGGCGAACATCCGCATCATCCAGGCCACGGCGAAGCGCCTCGGCCTGCCGATGGAGCGCGTGGTCACGACGGTCGATCACCACGGCAATACCTCGGCGGCGTCGATCCCGCTTGCCCTTGATGAGGCGGTGCGTGGCGGAATGATCCGTCCGGGGCACCGGGTCATCATCGAAGGCGTGGGTGGCGGCTTCACCTGGGGCGCAGCCCTGATCGATTTCTGATACTTCCCGAACTCCCAAAACTGGAGAACAGCATGGCATTTGCGCTGGTTTTTCCCGGCCAGGGCTCGCAGTCGGTCGGCATGATGGCCGCCTATGGCGAATCGGCCGTGATTCGTGACACCTTCGCCGAAGCGTCCGAGGCGCTGGGCGAGGATCTCTGGACGATGGTCTGTGATGGCCCGGCGGAACGTCTGGCGTTGACCGTCAATACCCAGCCTCTGATGCTGACTGCGGGCGTCGCGGCCTATCGTGCCTGGCTTGCTGCAGGTGGTCCGAAGCCCGACATTGTCGCCGGCCATAGCCTCGGGGAGTACTCGGCTCTGGTCGCCGCGGGTGCGCTGGCCTTCAAGGATGCGGTGCCGCTGGTGCGCTTCCGCGCCCAGGCCATGCAGGAAGCGGTGCCGGCGGGCGAGGGCGCGATGGCTGCAGTGATGGGGCTGGAGGCCGACGCGGTGCGGGAGGCCTGCGCCGAAGCGGCGCAGGGACAGGTCGTCGAGGCGGCCAACCTGAACGCCCCTGGCCAGATCGTGATCGCGGGCGCAAAGGCTGCGGTGGAGCGTGCAGGTGAGATCGCCAAGGCCAAGGGCGCCAAACGCGCCGTGCTGTTGCCGGTTTCCGCGCCCTTCCACTGTGCACTGATGCGTCCGGCTGCGGAGCGCCTGGCTGAACGTCTGGCCGGTGTGTCGATCTCGCAGCCGGAGATTGCCGTCATCAACAACGTCGATGTTGCGGTGTACGACGAGCCGGAGAAGATCCGTGATGCGCTGGTGCGCCAGGCATATGCGCCGGTGCGCTGGATTGAACTGGTGCAGGCGATGGCCGGCCGTGGCATGAGCCACATCATCGAGTGCGGACCGGGCAAGGTGCTTGCAGGCATGACCAAGCGCATCGCCAAGGATGTGGAAGGGGGTTCGGCGCACGATGCGGCCAGCCTCGAGCAAGCCATTGGCGCAGTGAGGTGAATCATGAGTTTTTCGCTTGAAGGTCAGGTCGCGCTGATCACCGGCGCGTCGCGCGGCATCGGTCGTGCGGTGGCGCTCGAACTGGGGCGCCTCGGCGCTACCGTGGTCGGCACCGCAACGTCCGACTCCGGCGCTGCCGACATCGGTAAAGCGCTCGCCGAGACAGGTGTGCAGGGGGCCGGCATGGCGCTTGACGTCACCGATGCCGCGGCCTGCGAGGCGCTGGTCGGCGAGATCGAGAAGCGCTTCGGTGCCATCGGCATCCTGGTCAACAATGCCGGGATTACGCGCGACAACATCTCGATGCGCATGAAGGACGAGGAATGGGACGCGGTGATCGACACGAACCTGCGCGCCGTTTTCCGCATGAGCAAGCTCGTGATGCGCGGCATGATGAAGGCCCGCAACGGGCGCATCATCAACATCACCTCGGTGGTGGCCAGCTCCGGTAATGCGGGTCAGGCCAACTACGCTGCGGCGAAGGCCGGCGTGGCGGGCATGACGCGCGCACTGGCGCGCGAGTTGGGGAGCCGCAACATCACGGTGAACTGTGTTGCCCCCGGTTTCATTGATACCGACATGACGCGCGCGCTTCCCGAAGCCGCGCGCGACGCCCTGTTGGGCAACATCGCGCTGGGTCGCCTGGGTCGTCCGGAAGAGATTGCCGGCGCCGTGGCGTTCCTCGCATCTCCCGCGGCCGCGTACGTGACGGGAACCACCCTGCACGTGAATGGCGGCATGTACATGTCCTGACGCTCGTCGGGATAGCGGTTCCCCGGCGTTTTGGTAGAATACGCCGGCTTTTTAAATACACCTGTCTCAGGAAGGAGTTGGTTCATGGAGAACATCGAACAGCGCGTCAAGAAGATCGTCGCTGAGCAACTTGGCGTGAACGAATCGGAGATCAAGAACGAATCTTCGTTCGTGGATGATCTGGGCGCGGATTCGCTGGACACCGTGGAACTCGTCATGGCGCTGGAAGAGGAATTCGAGTGCGAGATTCCGGACGAAGAGGCCGAGAAGATCACCACCGTCCAGCAGGCGATCGACTACGTCAACGCCCACCTCAAGAAGTAAGCCTCTTTCGCGCTCCTGAAGCGTTGCCTGCCCGGTGCCCGCAGGGTTCTGCGGTGACCCCGGGCGGGTTTTCGTTCTTTGGGGTTTCATTCCTTTTTACCGAATTCAACGGAGTTGCCTGTGTCGCGTCGTAGAGTCGTCGTCACCGGTCTGGGCGTGATCTCGCCGGTGGGCAATACGGTTCCGGAAGCTTGGAACAACCTGATTGCCGGCAAGAGCGGCATCGGTCCGATCACCCGCTTCGACGCCAGCAATTTCGCTTCGCGCGTTGCGGGCGAAGTGAAGGATTTCGATGTGTCCGCCTACCTCTCGCCCAAGGAGGCACGCCGCATGGATGTATTCATCCATTACGGCATGGCAGCGGGCATCCAGGCAATCCGCGACTCCGGCCTCGAGGTCACCGAGGCCAACGCCGATCGCATCGGTGTCAATATCGGCTCCGGCATCGGCGGCCTGCCGATGATCGAGGAAACGCACAACGACTTCCTCGGCGGTGGTCCGCGCAAGATCTCGCCCTTCTTCATTCCCGGCACGATCATCAACATGATCTCGGGCAACCTGTCGATCATGTTCGGCATGAAGGGGCCCAATCTCGCGGTGGTCACGGCCTGCACGACCGGACTGCATGCGATCGGCATGAGTGCGCGCATGATCGAATATGGCGATGCCGACGTGATGGTCTGCGGCGGCGCCGAGTCGACCGTCACCAATCTCGCCATCGGCGGCTTTTCCTCGGCCAAGGCGCTGTCCACGCGCAACGACGACCCCGCGACTGCCAGCCGTCCCTGGGACAGGGATCGCGACGGCTTCGTGCTTGGCGAAGGCGCCGGTGTGATGGTGATCGAAGAGTACGAGCATGCGGTCAGGCGTGGCGCGAAGATCTACGCCGAGCTTGGCGGCTTCGGCATGAGTGGCGATGCCTATCACATGACGGCGCCCGATACCGACGGTCCGCGTCGCAGCATGCTTAACGCATTGAAGAACGCCGGCGTCAATCACGATCAGGTGCAGTATCTCAACGCGCATGGCACCTCCACGCCGCTCGGCGACAAGAACGAAACCGAGGCGATCAAGCTTGCCTTTGGCGTCGAGAATGCCAGGAAGCTGGTCGTGAACTCGACCAAATCGATGACGGGTCACCTGCTCGGCGGGGCGGGCGGCGTCGAGTCGGTGTTTACTGTACTTGCGGTGCATAACCAGATTTCGCCGCCGACGATCAACATCTTCGAACAGGACCCCGAGTGCGATCTGGACTACTGCGCGAACGTCGCGCGGGAAATGAAGATCGATGTCGCGCTGAAGAACAACTTCGGCTTCGGCGGTACGAACGGGACGCTGGTCTTCCGGCGCTTCTGAACCCGGTCCGTCGCGGGCGACATGCAGTTCCCGCGCGAGATCAGGATGCAGCCCTCCCGGGCTGTGATGGCGTCAGTGCGGGTTGCGCATCTCGCAGCCGCGCTGGCGCTTTTTCACGTGTTCGGTTCGGGCGTCGGCGTGGAGGATGAAGTCGTGAATGGCGCTCGGGTCGCAGCCCTGCTGATGGTGTGGGGCGTGCTGCTGGCGACTTTGTGGCACGGTCTGCGCGCCGAGGCTGCAAAACGTGGGGTGAGCATCCTGCTGGAGCCGGGAGGTGAACTGGTGTGGTTTGCCTCCGACGTGGAACAGGGTGTGCTGTGCGGCACAGTGCCCTCGGCGACCGTGGATCTTGGTTGGGCGGTGTGGCTGAGGCCGGTGCCGCGGGTCGAGATGGGCGAGGGCACAGGAATGCCGGCGCCGGTGCCTTGGCTCATGCTGGTGCGCGCCAACGTGGGAGGCAGCGACTGGCGCGCGCTGAAGATCTGGTTGCGGCACAAGACATCACGGGACCCGGCTGCCGCGACCGAATCCCCGCCGCACTCGGTGGTCTGAAGCCTCGCCGCCGTCGGCTGAGCGCGGCGGCGTGAGTCGGCCTTCAAGCGTCAGCGCGCAAGCCCCCTGGGTGTTGCCGGGCGCAGGACAGTGTCGCGAGCCCGTGGCAGCATCTCGGGGTAGTCGCGCGAATGATGCAGCCCACGGCTTTCCTTGCGCCGAAGCGCGCAACGCACGATCAGATCAGCGGTGACCACGAGGTTGCGCAGTTCGATCAGGTCGTTGCTGATGCGGAAATTCGAGTAGAACTCGTTGATCTCGCGTTCGAGCAGGCGGATGCGGTGCTGCGCGCGACGCAGACGTTTGGTGGTGCGCACGATGCCGACGTAGTCCCACATGAAGCGGCGCAGCTCTGCCCAGTTGTGGGCGATGACGATCTCCTCGTCGGCATCGGTGACCCGGCTCTCGTCCCAGTCCGGCAGCTTCGGTGCCGGCCGGCGCTGCTTGGAAAGGATGTCCTTCGCTGCGGCTTCGCCAAACACCAGACATTCGAGCAACGAGTTGCTCGCCAGGCGGTTTGCGCCGTGCAGGCCGGTGCAGGCGGATTCGCCCACCGCGTACAGGCCCGGCACATCCGTACGTGCGGATAGGTCGGTGACGATGCCGCCGCAGGAATAATGCGCTGCCGGAACGACCGGGATGGGTTCGCGCGTGATGTCGATGCCCAGTTCCAGGCAGCGCGCGTAGATGTTCGGAAAATGCCCGCGCAGCCAGTCGGCAGGCTTGTGGCTGATGTCGAGGTAGACGCAGTCGATGCCGCGTTTCTTCATCTCGAAGTCAATCGCGCGTGCGACGATGTCGCGCGGCGCGAGTTCCTCGCGTGCATCGTGCTCGGGCATGAAGCGCGTGCCATCGGGCAGTTTCAGCAGTCCACCTTCACCGCGCACCGCTTCGGAGATGAGGAAAGACTTCGCCTGCGGGTGGTACAGGCAGGTGGGGTGGAACTGGATGAATTCCATGTTGCCCACCCGGCATCCGGCGCGCCACGCCATGGCCACGCCGTCGCCGGTCGCGACGTCGGGGTTGGTCGTGTACAGGTAGACCTTGCCGGTGCCGCCGGTAGCGAGCACGGTGTGCTGGGCGGAGAACGTGACCACACGGTCGTTGACGATGTCGAGTACGTAGGCGCCGAGGCAGCCGGCGCCGGGGTGGCCGACCTTGTCACCGACGACCAGGTCCACTGCGATGTGGTGGTCGTAGATGTCGATGTTCGGGTGGTTGCGAACATGGTCGCCGAGCGTGGCCTGCACTGCAGCGCCGGTGGCGTCTGCGGCATGGATGATGCGTCGGTGCGAGTGCCCGCCCTCGCGCGTGAGGTGGTAGCCGAGCTCTGAATCTGCCTCGCGCGTGAAGGGCACGCCGCGGTCGATCAGCCACTCGATGGCGCGCTTGCCGTTCTCGACCACGAAGCGGGTCGACTTGGGGTTGCACAGGCCGGCGCCGGCAACGAAGGTGTCCTGGATGTGCGCTTCGATGCTGTCGGCGGTGTCGAGCACCGCGGCGATGCCGCCTTGCGCCCAGTTGCTGGCGCTGTCGGCCAGTTCCCGTTTGGTGACCAGCGCGACGCGAAGGTGGTCGGCAAGCCGGAGCGCCATGGATTGGCCAGCCGTGCCGCTGCCAAGAATGAGAACGTCGTACTGTTTCAGCAAGATGTCGCTCGGGCCGGATTAAAGGGAGAACGAATATAGCACGCCATGAGAGGCCCCAATAAACCCGCTCGACCGTGCGGGCCTTGCGAGTGACCGCTCGCGAACTGCTCGATCCTGGCGGCTGGCGCCGCCTTGACAGGTGCGCCAGGCATGCAGGTCTGCATGCGAGGCGGGTTACCGAGCGGCGTTTGCGGATGAGCGCCTGAACTATTTTGCAGGGGCCGGGTCATCTGACTGTCTTCGACTACTGCTGTTGGCGTGACCGGTCGCTTATAATCCGGGCGTTTTGTCATTCAAATACCCGGAAGAACCCAGTTCCCATGAGCGATCGTGAACTCGATCAGCAACTCGTCGAGCGCGTGCAGCGCGGCGACAAGCAGGCGTTCGGCTTGCTGGTATCCAAGTACCAGCGCAAGCTGAATCGTCTGCTTTCCAGGCTGATACGCGATCCAGCCGAAGTCGAGGACGTTGCGCAGGAGACCTTCATCAAGGCCTACCGCGCATTGGGCTCGTTCCGGGGAGACAGTGCGTTCTACACCTGGCTGTACCGTATCGGTGTCAATACGGCCAAGAACTATCTCGTCTCCCAGGGCAGAAGGGCGCCAACGTCGACCAGTTTCGACTCCGAGGAGGCGGAAACCTTCGAGGACGGCGATCAGTTGCGTGACATCAACACGCCCGAGCGGCTGATGATGACCCGCCAGATCGGCGAGACCGTGGAGGACGCAATGGCCGCGCTGCCGGAGGAATTGAGAACCGCCATCATGCTGCGCGAGCTCGAGGGTCTGAGCTACGAGGAGATCGCCGGCATCATGGAGTGCCCGATAGGGACCGTGCGCTCGCGGATCTTCCGTGCGCGCGAAGCGATTGCTGAACGTCTGCGGCCTCTGCTCGATACGGCCCCGGACAAACGTTGGTAGGTAACGAGTATGAAGGACAAGGTATCGGCTCTGCTCGATGGAGATCTCGACGATCAGGCCTCTCTGGCCGTGTTCGAACGCTTGCGTCGGGATCCGGATCTGCGCGAGGACTGGGAAACCTACTGTCTGATCGGCGACACGCTGCGCGGAGACCAGCCGCGATCGAGCGGGTTCGTCGCGCGCGTCATGAGTGAACTCGAGGACGAACCCACGCTGCTCGCACCGCTCGCCCAGCCGGCGCGCGCGCAGGCGGATGGTGATGGGCGCAGACTGTGGCGGTCGCTGATGCCGCTGGCCGCCTCGGTGATGGGCGTGGCCGCGGTCGGACTCGTCGCTGCGACGCTCTATCGGCAGGAGGCGCCGGCGCCGCAGATTGCTTCCAACGCGGCCGTCGTGCAGCTCGTCAAGGCCGCGCCGTCACAGGCGGGTACGGCAGGCTTGGGCGACGACCCGCTGCGCGAATACGTGTTCGCGCACCAGGGCCTGTCGCGTAGCGGCCCGCTGCCGGCGGGCGTGCAGTACGTTCGCACCGTTTCCGATCAGCGTCTGGGTGCCAACCGATGAGGTTGTTCGCGGTCGCGCTCGGCTTTTGCGCCCTGCTGGCGCAGGGGCCCGCTTGGGCGGACGCGCCCTCCGATCCGTTGTCCTGGCTTGGCCGGATTGCCTCGGCCGGGCAGCGGCTCAATTATGTGGGTACGTTCGTCTATCAATCCGGCGGACAGGTCGAGACCTCCCGTATCGTTCATCGCGTGGAAGGTGGGGTCGAATACGAACGCCTAGAAGTGCTCGATGGCAGTCCGCGCGAGGTGATCCGGCGGGGGAACGAGGTTCACTGCGTGTTGCCCGAGCGGCGTACGGTGATCATCGACGAAGCGGCCGGGCGACGTGCCTTTCCTGCGCGGCTACCGGGCTCGCCAGGTGGTCTCGCCGAGCACTACCGCATCCGCAAGGGCGAGGTGAGTCGCGTCGCAGGATACGAGGCGCAATCCGTGGTGCTGGAGCCTCGGGACAACCTGCGCTATGGACATGTGCTGTGGGCAGAGATGCAGACGGGCCTGCTGCTGAAGTCGCGTACGGTGGACGCGGGCGGCGGGCTGGTCGAGCAGTTCAGTTTCAGTGACTTGCAGATCGGTGGCGAGGTCGATCCCGCCCTGCTCGAGTCCCGCTTCGACCAGGGCGAGGGCTGGCAGGTAGTCAATGCGCGCGGCAACGATCTGGATGAGCGTGATGCAGGGTGGTCGCTCGCGGAGCCCTTGCCCGGCTACACCCTCAGTTCGGTGATGCGCAGGCCGCTCGGCCGTGAGCGCGGTGAGGCCTTGCACATGGTGTTCAGCGATGGTCTCGCTGCGATCTCGGTCTTCATCGAGCCTGTCGGGGACGCGTCGGCGATCGGCCTCGGGCCGATCTCGAACGGAGCCATCAGCATTTTCAAACGCACGGTGAACGGGCATCTGGTCACGACCCTGGGCGAAGCGCCTGAGCAGGCCGTGCGGCGGCTCGGCGAGAGCGTGCGGGCCCGCGAGCAATGATGCAGGCGCGGGCGCGCGTTCTTCGGGTCGAGGGCGGGCAGGCCTGGTTGAAGCTGTCCGAGAGTACCGGTGGCTGCGGGCGCTGCGACGAGCCGGGGGGCTGCCGCTCGGTGCAGATCAGTCATGCCTTCGGCCTGCCGAAGGAGGAGTTCGTGCTGCCGACCCGGCTGGATCTGAAGCCGGGTGACAGCGTGCTGATCAGCATCCCGGAGGGCGCTCCGTTGCGCGCGGCATTCGCGAGCTACGGGCTGGCCTCGCTGCTGCTGCTGCTGGGGGCTGCGCTGGGAAATCACCTGGGCGGCGCAGTGCGGGCGGATCTCTACGCCCTGATCGGTGCGCTCCTTGGTCTCGGCCTTGCCTGGGCAGCCAACCGGGCGCTTCCGCGTAGCCGCAACTGGCGCAGTCGCCTGCACATGGAGCTCACGCGGGAGGACGAGTGCGTACGAACCTTGCGCCCGTTGCAGCAATGAAGCGTCCGTCCGCGCATTCTCCCGACTGGGCCTTGCGGGTCTTCGTGGTCGTGCTCTGCGCGTGGCTGCTGCTTCCCCTCGGGACCGTGGGTGCGGCAGAGATCGTGCTGCCCGACTTCCGCGTGCTCGCCGCTCAGCAGGGCGCAGCCGTGGTCAACATCAGCGCGACGCAGCGCAGTGAGGCTCCGGTGCGCATGCCGTTCCGGCTTCCGGAACTGGACGAGTCGGACCCGATGTTCGACTTCTTCCGAAAATTCATCCCCCGCACGCCGGACAACCCCGGTCTGGGCGCCGACCCGGAGGACCGTTCGCTCGGGTCTGGCTTCATCATTGGCGCGGACGGTTACATCCTCACCAATGCGCACGTGATCGAGGGCGCCGAAGAGGTGCTGGTGCGGCTCGCGGACAAGCGCGAGTACGATGCCACTGTAATCGGTGCGGATGTCCGTAGTGACATTGCACTGCTGCACATCGATGCCGCTGATCTGCCGCACGTGGTGCTTGGCGATCCGGAAGCGCTGCAGGTGGGGGAGTGGGTGCTGGCGATCGGGTCGCCGTTCGGATTCGAGCAGTCGGTGACGGCAGGCATCGTCAGCGCGAAGGGGCGCAGCCTGCCGGATGAGAACTTCGTACCCTTCATCCAGACCGATGTGGCGATCAACCCGGGTAATTCGGGTGGGCCGCTGTTCAACCTGCGCGGCGAGGTGGTCGGCATCAACTCGCAGATCTACAGCCGTACCGGTGGCTTCATGGGCCTGTCGTTCGCAATTCCGATCGATGTTGCCATGGACGTGCAAGCACAGTTGCGCACCCAGGGCCGGGTGGAGCGTGGCCGGATCGGGGTGTCCATCCAGGAGGTCACGCGCGACCTGGCAGACAGCTTTGGTCTGCCCCGTCCTGCAGGCGCACTGGTGAGCATGGTCGAACCGGAGGGGCCCGCTGCGCGCGCGGGCGTGATGCAAGGGGACGTGATCGTGCGCTTCAACGCGCGTGTGGTGGAAAGCTCCGCCGACCTGCCGCGCATTGTCGCCGCGGCGCGCCCGGGCAGCAGGGCGCAGGTGGAGATCTACCGCGGTGGCGTGCCGGAGGCGCTGGAGATCGAGGTCGGCGAGTGGCAGGATCCGGAGCAGGCGCCCGAGCAGGCCGCTGCGCAGGGGCCGGCTCAGGCGCCCAACCGCCTCGGCCTGGAACTGGCCGAGCCCACAGCGGTGCAGCGCCGTGAGCGTGGCATTGAAAGCGGCCTGCTGGTGCAGCGTGCGCAGGGTCCAGCCGCGCGTGCCGAGATCGTTCCCGGCGACCTGGTGCTGGCGCTGGTGAGAAAGGGGCAGCAGATCCGCCTGGGCAAGCTCGCCGATTTCGAGCACGCGGTCGCTGGGCTTGCACCCGGCGAGCAGGTGACGCTGCTCGTCCATCGTGGCGATGGTGCATCCTTCGTCAGCCTGCGGGCGGCGCGATGACCGGCGAGACGGCAGATGCCTGCTTCACGGTCATGAGCCGGCAGTGGTGCCACCTGTGCCACGACCTTGTTGCCGCGCTCGAGCCGATCGCGCAGGAGTATGGCTGGCGCATATGCGTGATGGACGTCGATGAGGATCCTGCGCTGGAGGCGCGCTGGGATGAACTGGTGCCCGTGCTGCTGCACGGCGAACAGGTGTTGTGCAACTACCATCTCGACGAAGCGGCGGTACGCGCTTATTGCAGTGGTTTTCCGCTAGAATCGCGGGCTTGACGCGGTCGCCAAGCACCGGCCGCGACCCTTCCGAACATTTTTCCGAAACGGGTGCTGTGAGGCACCCTTTTCGTTTCGCTGAACCATATTCGCAACTAAGTCAAGCACTCCCAGTGCTGGCGCGGCTTGCAGCCCGGTCGGGCTCGTTGCGCTTCACGACATACCCGCTTTTCTACCCGCACTTTCAGGCGCTACCCGCACGCGGGGTGCCCCGCACCAACGAAAAACCCCCTTGCGGGGGCTTCGTGCGGGGGCTGTGCTTACGTGTAAGCACGTTGCCCGCTGCGGTCCTGTCGGGGTGCTCGTGCTCGGTCTGTCCGTCGCGCGCTCGTAGCGTCAAGGGGGAGGGGGTACCCCCTGCCGGGTGGGACATCGACCCGACCACCCCCGCCCACGTCCGATCTATTGCTCACAGGTCACGACCCCCTGAAAACTTCGCCCTGTAAACTTCTTAACAGCAAAGGCCAAGTGGTATAGTCGAAGCATTGCGCCTAATGATGGGTGCCCCCGCCCGCGTCAGTCGTTTACATAACTCGACGGTCAAGTCCTTTTAAGCACACCGTGCCCGACAATAGGCGCCACGACACAGGGAGAGGTCATGCAGGACAGCGAACCCACACGCGCGCAGCGCATGGCGGCGCATCTCAAGGCCGATCAGGCACGTTTGATCGAACAGGGCGTACTGCCCCCGGACACTGTACGGCGCACAGTCAAGGCGTCGGAGAAGGAAACCCCGGAGCAGCGCGAGAGGCGACGTGCTGCGCTGGAGAAACTGCGGTCATTTCTGGACTAGGGGAGGCGTGGATGTTGAACAAGGATCGTTTTGTAGAAACCTTCGGTGCAACGCTGGGGGTTGCGTTGTTTGCTTTCGGCATCTTGAGCTTTCCGCTTGCCGTCTATGCCATTAACGGCTTCACGCAGATGGGGGTGTTCGTCAGCGTCCTTGCGTTGATTGGGCTCTACATGTTCATTCCCTTCGGAGAGCTAGTGGGGTTAGTCCTTGCCGTTCTTGGCTTGATTGACCTGCTTTTTTACTGAAGGGCTTTTCTTGAATGCGTTATCACCTGCTCTTGGTCGTTGGGCTCTTGTTCTCTGGTGGAGCAAACGCCGGGATACTTGGGTACGACAATTATTGGGATTGCATCATTGAAGAGATGCCTGGCGTACAGAACGATGTCGCCGCGCGAGCCGTCCTGCGCAAGTGCAACAGCGAAGCGCCTAACCGTACCGTAGAACGAAAGAGATTCACGTTCTTGGGGATGAATGCTGAGAAGTGTCTGCTAAAAAACGCGAAGGATGTACGGAGTAATCTAGGAGCAGCCCAGATTAGATGGGCTTGTCGATCGCTTTACGAGTAACAACAAGGGGGCGAAAGCCCCCTTCGTGCTTAATGGACCTTGCTGCCGTCCTTCGTGGCCTCGGGGTGCGCGGCTTCATAGAACAGGTTCGCGGTCTCGGGGATGCCAAGCACCGTTTCAGCGATGCGCCGCACGTTGTCCAGTTCGGGCGGGAAGGGGCGGGTTTCGCCCTTGAGGGCGTCGGCGTGTTCGGTCAGGCTGGCGAGCAGTGCCTTACGAACGGGGGCGCGCAGGCGCTGCTTTTGCTCAGGTGGCAGTGCGTCAAGCACGGTGCGGATGAGGGTTGCAGGGTCCGCGCGCTTGAGGGCTTCCCAGCACGTAACCATGTGCTCGCCGTCCAGCTCGTAGTGCTCCATTCCGGGCACATTGTCGGTGCAGCCGGGGGCGCGTTCTTCGGCGGCGAAGGTCAGCAGGCACGTCGCCAGTGCTCGATTCAGGGGGCCGCTATACGCACCCAGTGCGGGGTGATCTTCGGTGCCGGTCGAGCACGTCACTTGAACGCCGGGAATTTGCTCCAGCACCGCAGCGAGTTGAAGGGCGTACAGGGGGTAGACCGCGCTCGTGGGGTCCATGGTGGTGGTCTCGGTGGTGCCGTCCACGTTCGTGGTGGTCACGACGATCGTGCAGGCGTGCTGGTTGGTCTGGGCGTGCATGGTGGTGGTCTCCGTTGGGGTGGTGCGGTTCAGCGGGGGAAGAGGTCGTATGGGTCGGTGCGTTCGATGGCGAGCAGCGCGAGCACGTCGAGGCTTGGGCGTCCCCGTGGGGGCTTGGGCACGTGGTGCCCAGGGGGTGCGTAGTAAGTGCGGATGCGTCGGCGTCCGGCTTCGCGGGTCCATCGCTGTGCGCGGTGCCAGCCCAGCAGTTCAAGCACGTGGGGGAGGTTGGCGCGGGCGATGCCGGTCGCGGCTTGGAGTTCGGCGGGTCGGTAACACGTGCGGCGTTGGCCGGGTTCGAGGCTTGCCCACCACAGCGCAGCGGCGGACATGTCGCGGGAGAGGGTCAGCGGGTCCATGTTGTGTGAGGTCCTTTACAGGTTGTGGGTTGGTCGTCGGGCACGGGTGTGGATCAGGTTCGGGGTGCTGGAACAGGCAAAAAACGCCACCTGTTCCACTACCTGTTCCAGTTTTTCCCAGTGCTGGCGCGGGTTGTAGGTGATTGGATCAAGTGGCACACGTTTTTCGGACCAAATTGCTGGGTAAGCACGGGGGATTAAAAGTTGCCTATTTTTTACGCAATCCTTTTTTAACCACTGAACTTATTAAAAAAGGTGTTCCACTTGATCCACGTGCTTGAATCCCAGTGCTGGCGCGGGGTTTGCTGGAACAGGATGTGGAACAGGTGCCCGAAAATGCTTGATCCATCCTGTTCCACCCCAGTGCCTCACTCGTCGGCGGGCCAGTCGGTGCTTGCACCCGACAAGACTGCTTCCTCGAACTGTCGCCGCGCTTCCTCCAGGGGCGGGAATACCCAGAACCGCGTCCGCTGGCCTGCCCCGGTTCGCCGGTTCGAGTCGCCCATCTCGGGAAAGACCTTGCGCAGTGACCTACCGATGAAGGCGGCGTCGGTGTGCTCGAACCGCGCCCCCTTGCGCCCCGCGTACTCTGCGAAGGCATTCACCACGGCGTCCCGGCTTTGTTCCCTGTTCCACTCGTTTTCGTGTGTCATCAGGTGCCCCGCGTATAGCCGCGCGTAAAGCCACGAGTGCAGCGGCGGGAGAGAAAGCAGCTTCTGCTGATCGAGTGCGGCGGTATGGGGCACGTCACGCACGTTGAACGAGGAAAGGTCGTAGTTCAGAAGGAAGTGGAGCAGGGCGGCGAGCCCGCCGTTTCCCATGTGCGCGTTCAGCGCGGCGAAATACTCGTGGTCCTGCTTCTTCACGTCGGACACGTCGAGGACCAGATAGCGCCGCTCGTCGGTGCCTGCGGGCACGACCCAGTCCGAGTTCGACGCCATCATGATCTTGAGCCGGTTGCGTGCCGTGAAGGCATCCACTCCCTTGCGTTCGATGGTGATGGTGGGTTCAGTGACCAGACCTTTCAGTACATCAGCCCCGGCGCGATCCCCGGCAAAAAACGCCTCATCTGCGAACAGAAAACACGTGCTCCGCAGGTGCGCGTTAAAGTTTCCGGTCAGGTGCCGACTGTGCAGGATGTGCAGGGCGTGACCGCCGAAAATCTGCGCCATCCATCGCCCCACGGTGCTTTTGCCGGTGCCACGCCCGCCACGCAGCACGACCGCGACTTCTGCGGGGTCTCCGGGCTTCTGGACGCAGTGCGCCAGCCATCCAAGCAGGTAGCGGAACACCTTGTCATCGCCCGAGCAGATCACGTTCCGCAGATGCTTCAGGGCGGGCTTAACGTCACCTTCCTTGGGTTCAATACCCCAGCCGCGCCACAGGTTATAGACCCCTTCGGGGGCGTCCTGTCCGGGCAGCAGGGCGAAACCGTTCGGATACTCACGACGTGCGGGGGATCGAATGAACGCGTCTGCGAGGCAAACCGCCTTCGTGTTGCCGTTGCCGTCCGTGACTTGAACCATGCGGTTCGCGCGCATCAGGCGGTATTCGGACTGGGTCATGCCGACGATCGTCCGGTGCCCCATCTCGGGGTCGATGCCTTCGCGGAATACGCCCGCCTTGCCGCCTTCGATGGACACGAAGAACTCGCGGTTCTCGGCTTCGATGGCCGCATCCAGGCTTTCGGCTGCGGCGTCGTCTCGGTCTTTGTCTGCCGCCTGCTTCACCTCGGCAAGCTGCGCCGCTGCTGTGATAGGTGCCCCCTGTGCGTCAGGCTGAATCTGGATCACATCGGCGGTTTTCGCCTCGGGGGCGGGCTGCTTCGGCGCGGCGGCTGCTTTGCCAGCCCTGCGGGCGTTGAGCATGTCCCGGAAATACTCTGTCTTCTGTTGAATGGCGCTCATGCTTGCACCTCGGTCGTGAGTTCATCGAATGCGCGGGGGTGGTACTTCGCCAGATACCGCGCAGCGCGCAGCCCTTCGGCGGTCAGGTGCCCGACACGTGCAACATCGGCACGGCACGCACTCAGTGCAGCATCGCGGGCACTGGCGAACAGCTTCCCGGCCAGACCTTCAGCAGGTGCGGCGGTCGGCTCCCAGGTCTCCCACAGGTGCGCGGGGTCATACCGCTTATCGTCGTTGTGGGCCTTCGCAGCGTCGCTGCCGCTCTCGGAGAAGGCGAACCACAGCCCTGCGGCGTCATCCTCGGGCAGTTCGCCCAGCATCACGCCCGCCTTGAGTGCCGACAGGCCGGTCATCCAGGGGGCGAACTTGTCCGCGCCGATCATGGCGAGCGCGTCGGCATAGCGTCCGGTCAGCGCAGCGCCGGAAACCTTCGGGCGGACCCGTTGGGGGCGTTCGACCTTCGGCGGGACCAGTGCCAGCAGTGCGTCAGCACTGAATAGCGCCCCCCGGTTTATGCCTCTGAACGCTGCCCCTTCACGCTCGGGGTGCGTGGCCCACACGCCAGCCTGCTGCGACAGTTTCGCCGTCGCCACATCGGCCAGCCCATCGAAGAAAACCCGGTTCAACACGTGCCACACGTCGGCCCATTGCAGCGGCTCCAAGGCGCGATCCATGAACAGCAGCACCCGCATACGCACTTCGTCGGGGCTCTTGCCGTGGGAGTACGTGGAATAGGCGCAGAACAGCCCCTCAGACGCCACCAGACGCCCCAGAATCCGCGCTTTGTCCTCGTGGGTGATCCCGTCCAGGTCGAATGCGAACCACGCCCCTGCGGTCACGTGTGACGCGCTGCGCTGCTTGCCCGACTGCCCCGGATACCGTTCGGCCGTCTTGCCGACGAAGGGCGCGACCTTCAGCACGCAGGGCACGAAGTAGGGCACACGTGCCTTATCCTCTGCCAGCAGCGGGCCGTCTTCGGGTGCCGTCCGGTCGATGATCTGCGACGCGGTAAGCCCTGCCTCCTCTGTGCTCGGGATCGTGATAAACGGGCCAGGAAAGCCCGACACGGCGAAGATTCGCGCACTGGGTGCGGTGCTGCTCAGAAGGGTTCGAGTATCAAGCGCCATCGCTGCCCCCTTCGCCCTCGGTCGGGGTCACGTCGATGATGTCGCCCGCTTCGCGCTGCGCGTTCGGCAGGCGGATAACGATCCGGTACTTATTGCCTTTCGGGTCGATCGGTTCGGGCTCGTCGCCGTACAGGATGTGGATCGCGGCTTTCGGCGTGTCGTCCTCGGTCTGCGCGCGCAGACGTGCGGCGCGTTCCTCGGCCAGCCCGGACAGCTTGAACAGGGTTTCAGCGACCTTTGGCGCAGCGGTGGGGCTGATCTGCCCCGCGTCGATCATGTCGCCGATCTGGTCGGTCAGTCGTTCGAGCAGGGGAATCGTTTTCCGCTTGAGCAGTTCGCCGTCTTGGCGCAGTTCTTCAGCGCGTACCAGTGCGGCGCGCATACCGTCTTCAGTGGCGAGCAGTTCGAGCAGGCTTTCAGGGTCTGTGCCGTAGTTCGCTGCAATCGCTTCGGCGTTGGTGGGGTTGTCGAGCACGAGGGCGAGCGCGGTTTTCAGGCGCTCTTTCGAGTCGTCGGTGTGGGGTATAATGGCATTCGACATAGCAGTACCTCGCCCGCTCGTGGAAACACGGCGGGTTTGTTTTTGTTTTTGGGGGAGCGTCAAGCAGCAACCGTGCTTTGCACGCGGCGCGATTCGATCCAGGCTTCGAGTTCCGACAATTTCCACACCGTCACCCTTGGCGACAGCTTGATGGGCTTCGGAAACGTGGGATCGTCATTAGTACGGCGCCACACGGTGGCGACTCCGCACCCCAGGAATGCGGCCACGTCGGGCACTCGGAGACATTCGCGCAGTTGCTGCGCAGCGTTTTTAGCGGGGTTGTGGTGGCGCGGGGTTGCGCCGGTCGTTTCGTTCATGATTTGCTCCAGGTAGTTATGCGCCGTCTTGCGACGTACTGAAGTTTTCACGACAAACGAAAGGGCTCAGCTTGGCCTGTCGGATTCATTTCGTGGTGAGCTTGTAGTACCGCTGGATGGTGCGCTCGGACACGCCTTCGCACTTGGCTATATGCGAGGTCCATTCGCGCGTGCCCCACATATTTTTCCGCCCCCACTCACGCGCCATGCGGCGAGCCTCCTGCCTTGTGCTCGTTTGGCGGTCCCTGTTCGCCGCCTGTCCGTGGTCAGTAGGAATGCACGGTTCGCCGGTTTCCTTCTCGAAGCTCAAGCCCGGTATGCGGTAGGACTTCAGAACGTGTTCCGGAATGCCCCACTCATCCGGGTCGAAGTCTGCCGCCTGCGCTTCCAGCCGCTCGCGGCGCTCAGGGGGGAGTGCAGCCAGTGCCGCGTCAAGCTCAGCCCACGCGCGTTCATCCTCTTCGCGCTTCTGGCGCCCCCGTGCTGCCTGTTCTCTGCGTTTCTTCGTCGGCATTACGCTGCCACCTTCCGCAGTTGGATCACCTGCGCCCCTTGCCGCTTCTCGTCGAGCAGGTCGGCGTAGTCCTGCATCATCTTCGCCCGGTCCCCCAGGTGCTGCGTGTGGTTGTAGCTGCGGCGCACGGCGTCGCTGTCATCGTGGGCAAGCTGTTTTTCGATCCAGTCGGCGTTATAGCCGCGCGAGTTCATCAGCGTGGAGAACGTGCCCCGTGCGCCGTGTGGGCTGAACCGTTCCGCATACCCGAGCTTCTTGACCGCGTTGCGCAGCGTCGCCGGGGGGATGGTCTCGGACTTCGTGCCTTGCGTGGGGAAGAGATACACCCCGTCACCCGTGACTTTCTCCAGTTCGCGCAGCAGTTCGACCGCTTGGCGGGACAGGGGCACGATATGAACGCGGCGCATCTTCATACGCTTCGCCGGGATGGTCCAGGTAGCCGCCTCCAGGTCGAATTCCGCCCATGCAGCCCCGCACATTTCCCCCGGTCGAACGGCGGTCAGCATCAACAGGTGCAACGCGGTGCGGGTCGTGATGTGCCCCGTGTAGTCCTCCAGCTTGCGCAGGAAGTCCCCAATGTCGCGTTCTTCAAGGTGCCGATGGTGCTCGACCGTGCGCCGTGCGATCTGCCGCTTCAGGGGCGTGGTGGGGTTGGTCTCGGCGCGACCATGCAGGATGGCGTAATCGAAAACCTGCCCCATGATCTGCCGCGCGAGGATGGCGCGCGTAACTGCACCGCGCGCCTCGATTTTCTTCATCACTTGCAGCAGGGTAGGGGCGGTGAGGGTGCGAATCGGGGTCTTGCCGATGCGGGGCAGAATATCCACGTCGAAGATGCGGCGCACGGTCCCCCGGTGCCCATCAGACCAAGGGGCGCTTTTCTCCTCGAACCACGCTTCTGCGTTCGCTTCAAAGGTGTTCGCCGACTCCTCGATGTTGGCGTTCTTCTGCTGCTTGCGGTGCAGCGTGGGGTTGATCCCCTGCTTCACTAGATCGCGTGCTTCGTCACGTGCCTTGCGCGCGTCAGCAAGGGTGATTTGCGGGTATGCACCGATGGCGAACAGGTTTTCCCTACCCGCAAGGCGGAAGCGGTAACGCCAGTGCTTGCCCCCGGCTGGGGTGACTTCAAGGTACAATCCTGCGCCGTCGGTGAGCTTCAAAGGCTTGTCAGCGGGCTTGGCGTTGCGAATCGCGGCATCTGTAAGCGGCATGGTTCGTTTCTCCAGGTGGGGGCGTGCTCGATGGCAGTCGATACGCCCAGTGCGGCGGGTGCGGGTAGATTTTTCAGGGGGTGTTGGTTGATACCCGCAAATCTACCCCCTGTTGCTTGAGGTGTGAAGAGGCATCCTAAGGTGCTTTGATACACGAAACTAAAGATTTTCAAGGGCTTGCGGGTCTTTACGAGACTGTGTGGGTCCTCCTGATACGCTAGACTCCACTTTGAACCACATACGCAATTTCTCCATCATCGCCCACATCGACCACGGCAAATCCACCCTGGCCGACCGACTCATCCACTTCTGCGGCGGACTGTCCGAGCGCGAGATGGAAGCGCAGGTGCTCGACTCGATGGACATCGAGCGCGAGCGCGGCATCACCATCAAGGCGCAGACCGCGGCGTTGCATTACAAGGCGAAGAATGGTCAGGTTTATAACCTGAATCTGATCGACACGCCGGGACACGTCGACTTTTCCTACGAGGTCAGCCGCTCGCTTGCCGCGTGCGAGGGGGCGCTGCTCGTCGTCGATGCCTCGCAGGGCGTCGAGGCGCAGACGGTGGCCAACTGCTATACCGCGCTCGACCTCGATGTCGAAGTGGTGCCGGTGCTCAACAAGATCGACCTGCCTGCGGCGGATCCTGAGAACGCGCGTGGCGAGATCGAGGATGTGATCGGCGTCGACGCCTCCGAGGCGATCCTGTGCTCGGCCAAGACTGGCCTGGGCGTGGAAGACGTGCTCGAGGCCATCGTGGCACGCGTGCCGCCGCCGGTGGGCGAGCCCGAGGGGCCGCTCAAGGCGCTGATCATCGACTCGTGGTTCGACAACTACGTCGGCGTGGTGATGCTGGTGCGGGTGGTCGATGGCGTGCTGAAGCCCAAGGACCGCATCCTGCTGATGTCGAACGGTCTGCAGTATCCATGTGACCAGGTCGGCGTCTTCACTCCGCGCTCGGTGGCGCGTGCAGAACTGCGGGCCGGCGAGGTGGGCTTCATCATCGCCGGTATCAAGGAGATCGAAGCCGCCAAGGTTGGCGACACCGTCACGCTCGCCAGCCGGCCCGCAGCCGAGGCGCTGCCCGGCTTCAAGGAGATCAAGCCGCAGGTGTTCGCCGGCCTGTATCCAGTTGAATCCTCCGAGTACGACCAGCTTCGCGACTCGCTGGAGAAACTGCGCCTGAATGACGCCTCGCTGCAGTTCGAACCGGAGGTCTCGCAGGCGCTCGGCTTCGGCTTCCGTTGTGGCTTCCTTGGTTTGCTGCACATGGATATCGTGCAGGAGCGCCTGGAGCGCGAGTTCGACATGGACCTCATTACCACCGCGCCGACCGTGGTGTACGAGGTGGTGCTCAACGATGGCTCGGTGATCCACGTCGAGAACCCGGCCAAGCTGCCGGAGCCGGGCAAATACCAGGAGATCCGCGAGCCCATCATCACCGCGACCATCTTCCTGCCGCAGGACTACGTCGGTCCGGTGATCACGCTGTGCAACCAGAAGCGGGGCAACCAGATCGACATGCGCTACCACGGCCGTCAGGTGCAGCTGATCTACGAGATGCCGATGAACGAGGTCGTGATGGACTTCTTCGACAAGCTCAAGTCGGTGTCGCGCGGCTATGCTTCGCTCGACTACGACTTCAAGGAGTACCGCACGGCCGATCTGGTCAAGCTGGACCTCATGGTGGGCGGCGAGAAGGTCGATGCGCTGTCGGTCATCGTGCACCGCGCCAGCGCACAGTACCGCGGGCGCGAGCTGGCGAGCAAGCTGCGCGGGCTGATTCCGCGCCAGATGTTCGATGTGCCGGTGCAGGCGGCGATCGGTGCGCACATCATCGCGCGCGAGACGATCAAGGCGCTGCGCAAAAACGTGCTCGCCAAGTGCTATGGCGGCGACATCACGCGCAAGAAGAAGCTGCTCGAGAAGCAGAAGGAAGGCAAGAAGCGCATGAAGCAGGTGGGCAACGTGGAAATTCCGCAGGAGGCCTTCCTCGCCGTGCTGCGCACCGACGAAGGCAAGTGACGGAAACCGCATGAATTTCGCCCTGACTCTTTTCCTGCTGCTGGTCGCCACCGGCGTGCTGTGGTTCTTCGACCGCTTCCACGCACGCAAGCTGCGCCCGGCCGGTGCGCCCAACCCCTGGTGGGTGGAGTACGGCGCGAGCTTCTTTCCGGTGATCCTGATCGTATTCGGCCTGCGTTCCTTCGTGGTCGAGCCGTTCAAGATCCCTTCAGGCTCGATGATTCCGACGCTGCTGGTGGGCGACTTCATCCTGGTCAACAAGTGGACCTACGGTATCCGACTGCCGGTGATCAACAAGAAGATCATCGACCTCAACGATCCGCAGCGTGGTGACGTGATGGTGTTCCGCTATCCGGCGGACCCCTCGATGGACTACATCAAGCGCGTGGTTGGCGTGCCGGGCGATCGGGTCGAGTACGTCAACAAGCGGCTCACCATCAACGGCGAGGCTGTCCCGATCGAAGAGAACGGCACCTACCTGCATCCGGACCGGCTGTATTACTCACCGCAATACACCGAGCAACTCGGCACGGTCGAACACTCGGTGCTGATCGAGCGCGAGGCGCCTGCCTTTGTGCCGCATGTGCTGAATTTCCCGAACCGTGACAATTGCACCTATACGCACTCCGGGCTGCGCTGTACCGTGCCTGAAGGGCATTTCTTCGTGCTCGGCGACAACCGTGACGCAAGCAGCGACAGCCGGGTCTGGGGGTTCGTCCCGGAAGAGAACATCGTGGGGCGCGCCTTCTTCATCTGGTTCAACTTCAGCGACATGAAGCGCATCGGCAGCTTTCATTAAGACTCGGGAGACCTCATGAACCACACATCCCAACGCGGCGTGAGCCTGCTCGGCGTGATGATCGTCGGCGCCTTTGCGGCCTTTCTGTTGATCGTCGCCTTTCGCACGGTGCCGGTTTTCAATGAGTACACGGCGATCAAGCGCATCGTCGGCATCCTGGCCAATGACATCGACAATGGCACGTCGGTGATCGAGGCGCGACGCAATTTCGACCGGCGCAAGTCCATCGACGACGTTTCGAGTGTTTCCGGTGCCGATCTGGTGATCGACCGCAGCGGAGGAAAGACCGTGGTGGAGGTCCAGTACGCCCGCACGGTGCCGCTGGTGGCCAACGTGAGTCTGCTGTTCGAGCTCAGTCCGAGCAGCGAGGTGCGTTGACCCGATGACCGCGGAACGCTTGCAGGCCCGACTCGGGCACGTCTTCGCCTCGCCCGGCCTGCTGCAGGAGGCGCTCACGCACCGCAGCTTCGGCCAGCCGAACAACGAGCGCTTCGAGTTCCTCGGCGACAGTATCCTCAACTGCGTCATGTCGATCGCGCTCTTCGAGCGCTTCGAGGCCCTGCGTGAGGGAGAACTCTCGCGGGTCCGTGCGTCGCTGGTGCGTCAGGATGCGCTGTATCGCGTCGCGTTAGACCTCGAACTCGGCGAGTGCCTACGCCTTGGGGAGGGCGAACTGCGGTCCGGTGGGGCGGGCAGGCCCTCGATCCTTGCCGATGCGGTGGAGGCGGTTTTTGCGGCTGTGTTTCTCGATGGCGGTTTCGCGGCTGCAAAGTCGGTCATCGACCGTCTCTACGCACCGCTGCTCGCCGAGGTCGACCCACGCAAGCCCAGCAAGGACCCCAAGACAGCGCTGCAGGAGTGGCTGCAGGGCCGCAGATTGCCGCTGCCGGCGTATTCGATGGTGCAGGTGCTGGGCGAAGCGCACTCGCAGGAGTTCGAGGTAGCCTGCGACATTCCCAAACTCGGTGTTCGCACCCTGGGCCGCGGCCCGAGCCGGCGCATCGCCGAACAACAGTCGGCCGAGCTTGCGCTCGCCGCGGTGAGAAAGAAATGAGCGAAGTCCCCAGCACGCCGGCGGCAAGCGCTGAAGATCATGACGAACAGGCATCCCGTGCCGGCTTCGTCGCCATCGTCGGCCGCCCCAATGTCGGCAAGTCCACGCTGCTCAACCGTTTGATCGGGCAGAAGATCAGCATCGTCTCAAGTAAGGCGCAGACCACACGCCATCGCGTCACCGGCATCCTCACAGAGCAGGGGGTGCAGTTCGTCTTCGTCGATACGCCGGGCTTTCAGACCCACCACCGCAACGCGCTCAACCGCGCGATGAACCGCACGGTGTCGCAGGCGCTGGCCGACGTCGACCTGGTGTTCTTCGTCATCGAGGCGGGGCGCTTCACCGACGATGACCACAAGGTGCTCAGCGTGATCCCCGAGTCGTCACGGGTGATTCTCGTCATCAACAAGGTGGATCAGCTCAAGGACAAGGCGCGCCTGCTGCCCTTCATTGATGAGCTCCGCCAGTTGCGGGCGTTCGCCGAGATCGTGCCGTTGTCGGCGGAGAAGGGGCGCAACGTCGAGGCCCTGATTGCTGCGGCCACGCCATTGTTGCCGGTCGGTGAGCCGATGTTCGAGGAAGACGAGGTGACTGATCGCAGCGAGCGCTTCCTCGCCTCCGAGTTCCTGCGCGAGAAGCTGTTCCGCCTGCTGGGCGACGAGTTGCCTTACGGTATCGCGGTCGAGATCGAGAAGTTCGAGGTCGAGGGCAATCTTCGCCGTATCTTCGCGGCGGTGATCGTCGACAAACCCGGCCACAAGGCCATGGTGATTGGCCGTGGGGGCGAGAAGCTCAAGCGGATTTCGAGCGAGGCGCGTGTCGAGCTCGAGAAGCTCTTCGATGCCAAGGTCTTCCTCGAGGTTTGGGTCAAGGTGAAGAGCGGCTGGGCCGACGACGAGCGCGCGCTGAAGAGCCTGGGGTACGAGTAAGCCGGGCGCCCTGTCATGGCAGGACCCAAGCAGCGCGTCGAGCAGCAGCCCGCATGGGTGCTCCACACCTATCCGTGGCGCGAAACAAGCCTGATCGTGGAGATCTTCGCGCGCGAACATGGCCGCGTGGGACTGGTCGCCAAGGGTGCGCGCAGACCGTATTCCCAGCTGCGTGGCGTGCTCCTGGCATTCCAGCCCTTACGGATGGACTGGTCCGGCGGCGGTGAGGTGAAGACCCTGGTGCGCGCCGAATGGCAGGGTGGCCAGCCGCTGCTCTCGGGGCGGGGGCTGCTGTGCGGTTACTATCTGAACGAGCTTCTGGTGCGTCTGACCGCGCGCGAGGATGCGCACCCGCGTCTCTTCGATGCCTACGTCGATGCGGTGGGCGCGCTCGGCCGCGGTGAGCCGGCGTCGCCGATCCTGCGTCGGTTCGAGCTCGCCCTGCTGCAGGATCTGGGGTACGAGGCCGGGCTCGCGGTGGAAGCCGACAGCGGCGCGGCGATTCAGCCCGACGGGCGCTACCTTTATATAATCGAACGCGGGCCCGTAAGGCTGGACACGCTGGAGGAGGAGGGGGTCGAATCCGGGGCGCTCGGCGAGCAGCCACTGCTCTCCGGACAGACCCTGCTCGACATGGCCGCCGACGATTTTTCCCGCGCAGAGACGCTGGCCCAGTCCAAGCAGTTGCTGCGCATGCTGATCAACCACACCTTGGGCGGCCAGCCGTTGCAGTCGCGCCGGGTGCTGAAGGAATTGCAGGAACTCTGATGATCGAACTCGGCGTCAATATCGACCACGTCGCCACGCTGCGCCAGGCGCGCCGCACCTGGGAGCCCGATCCGGTGTGGGCCGCGGTGGAAGCCCACCTGGGCGGCGCGGACGGCATCACCATCCACCTGCGCGAGGATCGCCGCCACATCAACGACGAGGACGTGCGCCGCTTGGCCGAGCTCACCCAGGTCAAGCTCAACCTCGAGATGGCGGCCACCGACGAGATGGTCGCGATCGCCTGCCGCACCCAGCCGCAGATGGCGATGCTGGTGCCCGAGGGGCGCCACGAGATCACCACCGAAGGCGGGCTCGATGTGGTAGCGCAGGAGGCGCGGCTCAAGGACGTCATCGCCCGCCTGGCCGACGCCGGCATCGTCACCAGCGTCTTCATCGACGCGGAGCTTGAGCAGATCGAGGCTGCCGCCCGCATTGGCGCGCGTGTCTGCGAAATCCACACCGGTCCTTACGCCCACGCCTTCCACGCCGCCGGCCGCGATGCCGAGGCGCCGGACGTGGTCGGCGAGATCGACAAGATCCGCAACGCGGGTGAGGCCGTGCGCCGCCTGGGCATGCGCTTCAACGCGGGCCATGCGCTCAACTACTACAACGTGCAGCCGATCGCCCGCCTGCATGGCATCCGCGAGCTGCACATCGGCCATTCGATCGTCAGCCGTTCGGTCTTCGTCGGCCTGCGCGAGGCGGTGGTCGAGATGAAGCGCTTGATGCGCGAAGCCGCGCAGACCGCGTGAGCCAGGCGCGCAAGGAACGCAAGCGGTGAGCGGCCGACAAGACAAAGGGCAGGGCGCACCATGATCCACGGCATCGGTACGGATCTCGTGCAGTTGCGGCGCATGCGCGAGGCGCTTGAACGCCACGGCGAGCGCTTCGCGTTGCGCATCCTGGCAGCGAGCGAGGTCGAGGGCTGGCGCGCTCACCGCGACCCGGCCCGCTTCCTCGCCAAGCGCTTTGCCGCCAAGGAAGCCTTCGGCAAGGCGCTCGGCACCGGCGTCGCCGTGCCGGCCACGCTACACGCCGTCGCCGTCGGCCATGACGCGCGCGGCAAGCCCGAATACCGCTACGACGAGCGGCTCACAGCGCACATGCGCGACAACGGGCTGCGTGCGCACTTGAGCATCAGCGACGAGGACGAGCACATCGTCGCGTTTGCGCTCATCGAAATAGCCTGAGCCCCGGAGTCTCCCGCACATGAGCTCACCCATCCTCCGCTCCCGCGGCCCCGTCATGATCGACGTCGCCGGCACCGAGCTGACCGACGAGGAGCGCGAACGCCTGCTCGACCCCTTGGTCGGTGGCGTCATCCTGTTCGCGCGCAACTACACCGGCTCCGACCAACTCCGTGCGCTCACCGCAGAGATCCGCGCGTTGCGTGACCCGGCACTGATCATCGCCGTGGACCACGAAGGGGGTAGGGTGCAGCGCTTCCGCACGGACGGCTTCACCCGCCTGCCTGCCATGCGCAGCCTCGGCGCCTTGTGGACGCAGGATCACCTTGCCGCGCTCGATGCCGCCCGCGCCACCGGCTTCGTGCTTGCAGCGGAACTCCTGGCGCATGGCGTCGACCTCAGTTTCACGCCGGTGCTCGATCTCGACTACGGCTGCTGTCGCGCCATCGGCAACCGTGCCTTCCACCGTGATCCGCAGGCTGTTGCCGCGCTTGCGCAGGCACTGTGCGCGGGGATGGCCGATGCCGGCATGGGCTGCGTCGGCAAGCACTTCCCCGGCCACGGCTTCGTCGAGGCTGACTCGCACCACGCTGTGCCGGTCGACACGCGCGACTTCGATACGGTGTGGAACGAGGACATCGCCCCCTACCGCCACCGCCTCGGCCGCCAGCTCGTCGGCGTGATGCCCGCGCACGTGATCTACCCCAACGCCGACCCCAGCCCGGAACCCCAGCCGGCCGGCTTCTCGCCCTTCTGGCTCAAGGACGTGCTGCGCGAGCGGCTCGGCTTCAAGGGCGTGATATTCAGCGACGACCTCAACATGGAAGGTGCCCGCATCGCCGGCGACATCGTCGGTCGTGCCAAAGCCGCATACGCCGCCGGCTGCGACATGCTGCTGGTGTGTAACCGCCCGGACCTGGCCGCCGAACTGCTCGACCGCTGGGCACCCGTCCCGGACCCGGACAATCTCGCCCGCCTTGCCGCGATCGTGCCCGCCGCACCGCAGCCCGCCTGGCTCGCCGACCCCTTTGCGCTCGAACTCCACGCTGCCTACGTCCAGGCGCGCGAACGCGTCGCGGCCATCCCCGACGACAGCAACACCGCGCCGATCATGACCGCCGCCACCATCGGCGAGCAAGGTACCGAGATCCTTCATAAGCACGGATAATCGAGCACCGATAATCGACAGGAAGTTTTCCGCGGACCGTCGAGCATGCACTGCGTTGGAGTGGATGCGGGGCGTTCCTGGAATGGGCGAGGACTGTCTGAGTGAGCGCAGCGAGCGAGTTCCGCAGCCCATGGAAGGAATGCCCCGTGTCCGCTCCGAGGCACAGATGGTTTCAAGCCCTGTTCTGCATCACCACTCATGACCGATCCGACGCCCTCCAACGCCTTCGACCCCAAGCCCTTCCTGCGTACCCTCACCGAGGAGCCCGGCGTCTATCGCATGATCGGCGCCGACGACAAGGTGCTCTACGTCGGCAAGGCCAAGAACCTCAAGCGCCGCGTCTCCAGCTACTTCCAGAAGACCGTCTCCAGCCCGCGCATCGCCATGATGGTGGCGCAGGTGCTGCGCGTGGACATCACCGCCACCCGCTCCGAGGCCGAGGCCCTGATCCTCGAGAACAACCTCATCAAGAGTCTGGCGCCGCGCTACAACATCCTCTTCCGCGACGACAAGACCTACCCCTACATCGAGCTCTCCGCCGACGAGTTCCCGCGCCTGGCCTACCACCGCGGCGCTTTCACCAAGGGCGCGCGCTACTTCGGCCCCTTTCCCAACGCCTGGGCGGTGCGCGAGAGCATCCACCTGCTGCAGAAGACTTTCCAGCTGCGCACCTGCGAGAACACTGTCTTCGCCAACCGCTCGCGCCCCTGCCTGCTGCACCAGATCAAGCGCTGCACCGCGCCCTGCGTCGGCCTCGTCGAGTCCGAGGCCTATGCCGCGGATGTGAAGCTCGCCACCCGCTTCCTCGACGGCCAGGCGAGCGAGGTCATCGACGACCTGACCAGCCGCATGCAGGCCGCTGCCGAACGCCTCGCCTTCGAGGAGGCTGCTGCCTGCCGCGACCAGGTGCGCGTGCTGCAGGCGGTGCTGCACAAGCAGTTCGTTGACAGCCGCAAGGACGAGGACGTCGATGTGCTCGCCGCGATCGAGGCCGACGGCCTGACCTGCGTGAACATCGCCATGGTGCGCGGCGGCCGCCACCTCGGCGACCGACCGCAGTTTCCCAGCGGTGCTGCGGTGTCGGGGGCGATGGACAGCCTGCTCGCTTTCGTCGAGCAGCACTACAGCCAGCACCCGATCCCGGCGCGCATCCTGGTGAACCTGCCGCCGGAGGCCGTGAAGGAGACGCTCGCCGAGATCACCGAGCGCCCGCCCGGCGTGGTGTCGCCGCGCTTCGAGGCGGAAAGGGCGTGGATGGAGATGGCCGAGAAGAATGCCCACCTCGCCATCCAGGCGCGTGCGCGCGACACCGGCCGCATTGAGCAGCGCCTAGAGGCCCTGCGCGAGGCGCTCGGCATGGATGAGGCGCCGCAGCGTATCGAGTGCTTCGACATCAGCCACACGATGGGCGAGGCCACGGTGGCATCCTGCGTGGTGTGCGAGGCCGGTGCCATGAAGCGCGCCGAGTACCGCCGCTACAACATCACCGGCATCACTCCGGGCGATGACTTCGCGGCGATGCGCCAGGCGCTGGAGCGCCGCTACGGCAAGGTCGCAGCGGGTGAGGGCGTGTGCCCCGATCTGATCCTGATCGACGGCGGCAAGGGCCAGGTCAGCGCGGCGCGCGCAATCCTCGCCGAGGTCGGGCTGGAGGCGGTGGCGATGGTGGGCGTGGCCAAGGGTGAGGGGCGCAAGGCGGGGCTGGAGACGCTGATCTTCCCCGACGGTCGCGAGGGGTTGGTGCTGGGCGGCGAGTCGGCTGCGCTGCACCTGATCGTGGAGATCCGCGACGAGGCTCACCGCTTCGCCATCACCGGGCACCGCGCCAAGCGCGGCAAGGCGCGGGTGGGCTCGAAGCTGGAGGACATTCCCGGCGTGGGACCCTCGCGCCGGCGCAACCTGCTCGCCGCCTTCGGCGGGCTGGACGGGGTGCGCGAGGCGACGGTAGAAGACCTCTGCCGGGTCGAAGGTGTCAGCCGCAAGCTCGCGGAGCAGATCCACGCCGCGCTGCGCTGAGCGGGGGCATCTGCAGGCCGGCCCGAGGCGCTGAGCGGCCGCATGGTGTGTTCAGGAGGTGAGCGCGTCCTTCACCCAGGCGTTGGCCTGTTTGGCGTCGAAGCTGCTCCCATACTTCGCCTTCAGCGCACCCATCACCGTGCCCATCTGCTTGGGCGAGCGCTCGGCGAGGCCGGCGACGGTCTCGGCGATGAAGGCCTTCACCTCGGCCTCGCTTGCCATCGGCGGCAGGTAGGACGTCAGGATCGTCGATTCCTGCCCCAGCAACGCGAGGCGGTCGGCGTCCTTTATCACGGCCACCGCTTCCTGATTGTTCTTCAGGAACTTGCGGATCGTCTGCTGCACCTCGTCGTCGCTGCTTTCGCGGTTGCCAGCATTCTTGCCGACCATTTCGGCTTCGGCGATCAGTGTGCTGAGCAGGGTTGCGCGTACGCCGTCGGCGGCCTTGCGGGCGAGCAGGGAATCCTTTTTCAGTTGGGCGATCAGGCTCATGGGGTGACTCCGTCGGGTTCTGTGGCGAGGCTCGCCGGGTGCGGGCGCCCCCGTGCGTGCCGGAAAAGTCGGGATTCTAGCGCAGCGATGATGTGCGCCGAGTGCTGCGCTCACTCGCTGCTGTCCCTTGGGCTCAGGGAGGCGATGCATCCTGGGCGCTCGGGCTGCTCGTGGGCCAGGGGCGCACGGTTGCGATAGATGGAGCGCGCCCGCGCGGGTACGATTCAGGGAACAATCCGTTGCGCGATCCGCCGCACGCCGATGTCTGACTACCATGAATTCTGAGGAGCCCTGAACATGAACGTTTCCTTGATCGTCACTCTCGTGGGCGAGGACCGCCCGGGGCTGGTCAATACGCTTGCCGAGTGTGCGGCCGCGAACGGTGCCAATTGGCTGGACAGCAGCATGGCGCACCTGGCCGGCAAGTTCGCAGGCATCGTGCGGCTCGACACCGCCGAGGCGAACGCCGACCGCCTCGAGGCGGCGCTGCGCGGGCTTTCTTCGGCCGGACTGAGCCTGAGCATCGAGCGCGGCACCCCCACCGCGGGCGCGGTCGGTGGCGAGCGGATTCACATGGAACTGCTCGCCCACGACCGCCCGGGCATCGTGCGCGACATCTCGTCGGTGCTGGCGCAGCACGGCGCGAGCATCGACCGCATGGACAGCGCCTGCGAAAGCGCGTCGTTCAGCGGCGAGGCGATGTTTCGCGCCGAGCTTGATGTGCGCGTGCCGGGGAGCGTGTCACCCGCGCAACTGCAGGCGGCGCTTGAGTCGCTGGCCAACGAGTTGATGGTCGACCTGAAGCTCGAAGCGAAGGGCTGAGCCCGCCATGACGGTGCGCAATGTTGGCACCGTCCGGTTCGACGATTCGCTCCCCGGGGCATGAAGCCCCGGTACGAGTGCGTTGGTCAGGCTTATTTCTGGTCGGGGCGATAGATTTTTTCGGGGTTCATCTTTGCCGACCAGGGAAGGCCGCTGTTCTGCCAGCCGTTCTTGATGCGCAGGCCCGCCTGCGTGCCATCCTTCAGGGCACTGCCCTGGAATCCGTCCACCACGTAGCGAGCGTTCGGGAAGCCATTTTCGCGCAGGAAGGCAGCGCTGGGTTCGCCGCGCTCGCTGCCCGAGCGGCACATGGTGATGATTTCGGCATCCGAGCTCAGGCCGCGCTTGGCGAGTTGCAGCTTGACCTGGTTGATGAAGTCCGGGTTGCGGTAGAGGCGGAAGATGTTCTTCTCTGCGTTCCACTGCGTGCGATCGACGAGCATGTAGGGCACATTGGCGTGCACGGCGTCCGTGGAGCCGACGAACATGATCTCTACGGGGTCGCGCACGTCGATGAAGAGCACGTTCTTCTCGTCGTTCTGGATCTTGGCGTAGGCGTCCTTGTTGGAGATGGCGATGTCGGCTGCCTGGGCGGCGAAGCTGGTGAAGCCGATGGCGGCGGCGATCAGAAGTCGTTTCATGACGGGATGCTCCACAGGTTGGAAAGCGGGATGCTTGAATGAAAAAACCCCGCTGCGCAGCAGATGCGCCACGGGGCTCAGGACTCCAAGCTCAGCGAGCAGGCCGCATCATGGCCGCGATCGGCCAGGTGAGGGCGGCGCCCACGCCGCCGAAGGCGGCTGCGTAGAGGAAGAGGTTGCCCCAGTCGACCCAGTAACCCATGTTGGCGAATGAGGATTTGGTCATGCCCGGGGTGATGAAGAAGGTGATTGCGGTAACGACCACGAAGACCACGAGGGCGGGTTTGAGCGCCTTGGCCCAGCCTGCGTTGCCGCGCTTTACGGCCATGATCGTCAGCAGGATCCAGAGCGCCGCGGTGATGATCACCTGGGGCAGGTAAAGGAGCCCCAGCTCGAAGAGGATGTTGAGCGTCAGCCAGATTTCGTACATGTCGTCTCCTCCTTATACCCGGCCCTTGGCCACTGCCATGTAGGCGGGCTTGAGCAGGCGATATTTCATGACCCAGGCGAAGTAGCTGTCCTGCAGCGGGTCGATTGCCGGGAGCGATGGGGTCAGTCGGTTCTCGTAGTCGAACTCGATCAGCAGTGCAGCGCCTTCACGCACCAGCAGCGGGCAGGAGGTGTAGCCGTCGAAGACCTGGGACGGCTCGCGCCCCGCAATCACGTCGATCAGGTTCTGCACCACCATCGGCGTGCTCTTCTTGACCGTTGCGGCGGTCTTGCCCTTGGGCGTGCCGTTGATGTCCCCGATGCCGAACACGTTGGGGAAACGCTTGTGGCGCAGGGTGTCCTTATCCACTTCGAGCCAGCCGCCAGCAGCGAAGCCACCTTCCTGCCAGGCGAGCGGACTGTTCTTCACCGAGTCCGGTGCGCGCATCGGGGGCACCACGTGGAGGAAGTCGTACTCCAGTTCGCTCCGCTCGCCTTCGGGGCTGGCGAAGGTCGCGCGACGGGCGCCAATGTCGACCGCCACGAGCTTGCTGTTGAAATGGACCGGGATGTCGAGTTTTGCCCAGCGCTCCAGCACCTCCTGGTTGATCCGCGGGACGCTGAAGATGTTGCCGAGGGCCGAATGGAACTGGACGTCCGACGTGTCACGCGTGCCGGCCTGCTTGAGCCGGTCCACCAGCATGAAGGTCATTTTCAGGGGCGCCCCCGCGCACTTGAGCGCGGTGGATGGCAGCGTCATCAGGGCTTTGCCGCCTTTCTGGCGGAAGCTGTCCATCGCGCTCCACGTGGCCTGCGCCGCCTCGGGACTGGGATATACGCAACCCAGACCGTTGGTGCCGATCGCGGCCACGTCCATGCCTTCGATCAGGTTGAAGTCCATGTGCAGGCCGGTGGCGACGATCAGGTAGTCGTATTCGATGCGGTGGCCTGCATCGGTGACGATTGCGTTCGCTTCGGGGTCGAACTCGGCAACCATCTCCTTCACCCACTCGACGCCGGAGGGGATCAGGTCGGCGTTGCGGTCGCTGACCTTCTCGACCGGCCACACGCCCGTGGCGACCAAGGTGTAGCCAGGCTGATAGTTGTGGATTTCCTTGCGGTCGACGATGGTGATCTTCGCGCCATCGAGTTCGCGCGCCAGCCGGTTGGCCGCAGCGAGGCCACCGAGGCCGCTGCCGGCGATCACGATCCGGGCGTTCGTCTTCAGGGCAGCCTGTGCCTTCCGTGGCGAGGCGCTCAGCCCGATCCCTGCCGCGACGGGCAGGGCCGATGCGCCGAAAAGCAGTCGACGCCGATTGGCGTCGACTTCCTGAACGGCTTCAGTCCGCGTGTCTTTCACTGTCATTGACTCCTCCGGTGCGAGTGAATCGGCGTGCCGGGCCGAAGCCGGCACGCCTGTTTTTGTGGGTATAACTATATAAGTAAAAACTTAACATTTGTTAAGGAATATTTTCCTCTTACCCTATAGCGCAAATTCCGCCACCTGCCATAGCGCCAGCGTGATGCCGGTGAGGCAGGCCAATGGTGAGAACAGATAGCGCGCAATCCGGTTATGCGCACGAAAACCGACACCACTGACAAAGCCCGCGCTCATTGCCCAGAACAGCGCCATTGCCGCCCAATGGTCGGCTGCGCCGTCCGGGCCAGACAGCGCGCCCGGCCAGGCGGTGATGCCGAGCATCACCGCGATCGCTGTCAGCAGCGGCAAAAGGCGGATACGGGGGGGGGCGGACGCGTACGCAGCGGTTGAACCCGCTGCGTCCGGTGGGGTGCGATCGGGTGCGCTCATGACGGCGGCCCTCATTCCTCGACTCCGGTGGGACGGCGCCCACGCGAGCGCTCGCGCGCTTCCTCGTTCTCGCCCCACAGGGCGTTCAGGATGGCCAGCAGCACCGCGAAACCGATGCCGAGTACCCAGGCGAAATACCACATGTCGTTCTCCTTGTTCGGTATGCGCGTTCAGTACGCGGAATGCTCGTTTTCCCGGATATAGGCCGCGGTGACCTTGCCGGCCATCACGCTGTAGGCCCAACTCGTGTAGGCGACGATGATCGGCATGAAGATGATCGTGGCCCAGAACATGATGCCCAGCGTGCGATGGCTCGAGACCGCGTCCCACACGGTGAGGCTGGCGCCCGGCACCGTGGAGGAGGGCATCACGAAGGGGAACATCGACACGCCGGCGGTGCCGATCACGCCGACGATGGCGAGCGACGAAGCGATGAAGGCGGCCAGCGTGCGGCCCTTCCACACCAGCAACAGCGCAGCGAGCCCGCCCGCGTAGGCCAGTGCCGGCACCAACATCGTCAGCGGCGCCTTGTCGTAGTTGGCCAGCCAGGCGCCGGGCTGCAGCTCGACCGTCTTCGCGAGCGGATTGGGCAGCGCAGCGGTGTCCACCGCCGAGGTGATGGCGTAACCGAAGTTGCCGTTGGCGATCCAAAGCCCGGCGGCGGTGAAGCCGGCCAGCATCAGCACGCCGAAGATCAGCGCAGCGGTGGTGGCGCGGCGCTGGATGTCGCCCTCGGTGCGGTGCGCGAGGTAGATCGCGCCGTGGAAGGTGATCATCGCCGTGCTCACCACGCCGGCCAGCAGCGCGAAGGGATTGAGCAGACCCCAGAAGCTGCCGGTGTAATAGGGCACCAGAGTGTCGTCGAAGTGGAAGGGCACGCCCTGCAGCAGGTTGCCGAAGGCCACGCCGAAGATCAGCGGCGGCACCGCACCGCCGATGAACAGTCCCCAGTCCCAGGTGCTGCGCCAGGTGGCGTTGTGGATCTTGCTGCGGTAGTCGAAGCCCACCGGGCGGAAGAACAGCGCCCACAGCACCGCCAGCATCGCCCAGTAGAAGCCCGAGAAGGCGGTCGCATAGACGATCGGCCAGGCGGCGAAGATGGCGCCGCCGCCGGTAATGAACCACACCTGGTTGCCGTCCCAGTGCGGGCCGACGGTGTTGATGACGACGCGGCGCTCCTCGTCGTTCTTGCCGACGAAAGGCAGCAGCGTGCCCACGCCCATGTCGTGGCCGTCCATGATGGCGAAGCCGACGAGCAACACGCCCACCAGCAGCCACCAGATGAGTTTCAGGGTCGGGTAGTCGAAGATCATGATGTCCGCTCCGGATCAGGCGTGGGCGTGGTGGGTTTCGTTCATGTAGCGGCCGGTGCCCAGGCTGCCCGGGCCCTGGCGGGCGAACTTCACCATCAGGTACATCTCGACGATCAGCAGCAGGGTATAGAAGCCGACGAAGCCGGCGAGCGAGCCGTAAAGGCTGTTGACCGTCAGCGTCGACACCGACAAATGGGTGGGCAGCACGCCGTAGATGGTCCAGGGCTGGCGGCCGTACTCGGCCACGAACCAGCCCATCTCGCAGGCCAGCCAGGGCATCGGCAAGAACCACAGCGCCCACCTGAGCAGCCACGGCCGCTGTGCGAAGTCGCCCTTGATCGAGTACCACAGGGCCAGGCCGAATAGCGCCAGCATCGCGAAGCCCAACGCCACCATGATGCGGAAGGTCCAGAACAGCGGCGTCACCTTGGGCAGCGTGTCGCGTGCGGCGCGGTCGATCAGCTCGGGGGTGACGTCGTCCATGGAGGCGACGTATTTCTTGAGCAGAAGGCCGAAGCCGAGGTCGTCCTTGACCTTGTCGAAGGCCTCGCGCAGGGCCGCATCCTGAGGGTTCTTGCGCAGCGCCTCGAGCAGCTTCACCGCCTCCACGCCCACCTTCACACGCTCGCGGTTCAGCGCGTAGATCTGGTTGAGGCCGGGCAGCTCCTTGTCGAGCGAGCGCGTGCCGATCAGGCCCATCACCCAGGGAATGTGGATCGCAAAGTCGTTCTTCATCTCGGCTTCGTTGGGCACGGCGATGACGTTGAAGCTGGCGGGCGCGGGTTCGGTCTCCCACATCGCCTCCATCGCCGCGAGCTTGGTCTGCTGCGCTTCGCCCAGCGCGTAGCCGGACTCGTCGCCGAGCACGATCACCGAGCAGATCGAGGCGAAGCCGAAGGCCGCCGCGATGCGGAACGAGCGCTTGGCGAACTCCACGTCGCGCCCGCGCAGCAGGTACCAGGCCGAGATCGACAGCACGAACATCGCCCCGGTCACGTAGCCCGCCGACACCGTATGCACGAACTTGCCCTGCGCCACCGGGTTGAACACCACCGCCCAGAAATCGGTGAGTTCCATGCGCATCGTCTCGTAGCTGAACTCCGAGCCCACCGGGTTCTGCATCCAGCCATTGGCGATCAGGATCCACAGCGCCGAAAGGTTGGTGCCCACCGCCATCAGGATCGTCACCAGCAGGTGCTGCTGGCGCGACAGGCGGTCCCAGCCGAAGAAGAACAGGCCGATGAAGGTGGATTCGAGGAAGAAGGCCATCAGCCCCTCGATCGCCAGCGGCGCGCCGAAGATGTCGCCCACGTAGTGCGAGTAGTAGGCCCAGTTGGTGCCGAACTGGAACTCCAGCGTGATGCCGGTGGTGACGCCGAGCGCGAAGTTGATGCCGAACAGCTTGCCCCAGAAGCGGGTCATGTCCTTGTAGATCGTCTTGCCGGTCATCACGTAAACGCTTTCCATGATGACCAGCATCCACACCATGCCGATGGTGAGCGGCACGAACAGGAAGTGGTACATCGCCGTGGCGGCGAACTGCAGCCGCGACAGGTCGACGAGTTGCTCACTGACCATGGGTTTCTCCAGATGTCGTGTGTAGTTTTGAGCTTGCAGGGGTGGCAACCTGGGCGGCCATGGCGCCGGGATCGACCGGCACCTTCGCGTCACGGATGAAGGCCCACCACAGTGCGGTGATGAGCATCAGCTTGATGACGATGACCACGGTGATTTCACGCACCAGGCGACGATCGGTGGTGTTCATGAGGGGCTCCGGTTGTCGGTGCGCTCCCTTAATCAAGAGCCGTGCCAGTTCCTGTCATGTTCTGGATTTGATGTAAATCAAGACTTTCCGGTGGGATACACACGTCGGCATTGACGTGTTTTCTGTCACGGTGGCAGACTGGTGGCGTATAAACCGTCATGAGTGGCAGCCATGCAACCCGATTCACGTCCCTTGCCCGAACTCGTATCCTTTCTCGAAACCCTTGCCGAGCCGCACATCCTGTGCGACCGGGACTACCGCATCATTGCCGCCAACGCGGCGTATCGCAGCGCGCTCGGCGATGGGCGCAGCGTGGTCGGGCGGGCGTGCTACGACGTATCGCACCACTACAGCGTGCCGTGTGACCGGGCGGGCGAGTCCTGTCCGCTTGCGCGCAGCCTGCAGTCGGGTCAGCGCGAGCGCGTGCTGCACCTGCACCACACGCCGCGGGGGGAGGAATACGTCAACATCGAGCTCTCGCCGATACGCGACGCCAGCGGAGAGATCGCCTGGTTCATCGAAAAAATGGAGCCCATGCAGGTGGCGCGCGGCGCGACCGAGCATCAGGGCATGATCGGGCGCTCCCCAGCCTTCCAGCACATGCTCGAGCTGATCTCCAGGGTGGCGCCGTCCGATGCGAGCGTGCTGCTGCAGGGCGAATCGGGAACGGGCAAGGAGTTGCTCGCTGCGGCCGTGCATGAGGCCAGCCGGCGTGCCGAAGGGCCTTTCGTTGTGGTGGACTGCTCGGGGCTCCCCGAGACCTTGTTCGAAAGCGAGGTGTTCGGCCATGAGCGCGGTGCCTTCACCGGTGCCACCGCGCGCAAACCCGGGCTGGTCGAGGCGGCCAGTGGCGGCACCCTGTTTCTGGATGAAGTCGGCGACATTCCACTCGGCATGCAGGTGAAGCTGCTGCGCCTGCTCGAGACCGGCACCTACCGCCGTGTCGGTTCGACTGAACTGCGGCGCGCCGACATCCGCCTGGTCTCGGCCACGCATCGCCCGCTCAAGCGCATGATTGCCGAGGGCAGCTTCCGCCAGGATCTCTACTTCCGCATCAACACGTTCCCGATTCGTGTTCCGGCCTTGCGCGAAAGGGAGGGTGACCTCGCGCCGCTGATCGAGGCGCTGCTCGAACGGGTGGCACCCCAGCGTAGGTTGTCGCTGTCACCCGCTGCCATGCGGGTGCTGTGCGACTACCCCTTTCCGGGTAACGTGCGCGAACTGCGCAACGTGCTCGAACGTGCCAGCCTGATGTGCGATGGAGACATCATCGGTCCCGAGCATCTGCCGGAGGAAGTGCTGGACCCGGTGCCTGATGAGGACGACATGTTTGGCGTGGCCGCGATTCCCTCTCCCACCGTGCAAGGTGCATCGGTCGACCTCGACGAGATCCAGCGCCAGGCGATGTTGCGTGCGGTGCGTGGCCACCGTGGCAGCCGGCGCGAGCTGGCACAGAAGCTCGGCATCAGCGAGCGCACGCTGTACCGCCGTCTGCGTGAGCTCGGCCTGCTTGAGGACCGGGGTGGCTAGGGCGTGGGGGAAGACGGACCTGGCGTCAGGAGTCCGGGGTCAGGAGCCTGCGCGCGCGGAGCTGGTCGCCTGCGAGCGCGGTGGAAAGGCAGTGAGGGGGGCAGGGGGTGCTGCCAAACTGACCGAAATGGCAGGTGAAATGGCGGTTTGGCGGAGTTTGGCGGCTCGGCACCTGTTCTGTCGCGCTACACTGGCTTTATTTTCGGGTGTTTTGAGAGCTGGCACGGTCGTTGCTTATGTAGTGTCGTGCGAAGCGGGACGAGTCGTGATCGCTGCATGATCGTCCCCCCCTCAACGGTCTTGCCCCCGGCAGCGCTGGCCCGACGATATCCCCCGACCCGCTTCGCCTTTTTTCTTCCCCGCGCATTCCCTGCCGGTCCGACGAACGTTTCCCCCGGAGAGCGTCCCGCCATGTCCGATACACGTTCCGACCTCGCTTCCCAGCGTCGTAAACTGTTGATTGCTACCTCCGGTGCAGGCGCACTTGCCGCGGCTGCCACCGCAGTACCCTTCGTTGCCAGTCTCACCCCTTCCGAGCGTGCCCGCGCGGCTGGTGCTCCCGTCGAGGCCGATGTCGCGGGCCTTGCGCCCGGTGAAATGATGACCGTCGAGTGGCGCGGCAAGCCGGTGTGGATCGTACGCCGCACGGCCGAGATGCTCGCAGCGCTTGAGCCCGTCGAACCCAAACTGGCGGATCCTGCTTCCGACGTGCCCCAACAGCCCGACTACGCGACGAACCGACACCGTTCCATCCACCCCGAATACCTCGTGGTGATCGGCATCTGCACGCATCTCGGTTGCTCGCCTTCGGATAAGTTCGCCGAAGGCTCGGCCGAAGGCATGCCTGCGGATTGGCCGGGCGGGTTCTTCTGCCCCTGCCACGGTTCCATCTTCGATCTGGCCGGTCGTGTGTATCTCAGCCAGCCGGCACCCACCAATCTCGAGATCCCTCCGCACAAGTGGTTGTCTGCCTCACAGGTTCTGATCGGCGAAGACGACCAGGGCGTCGCCTGAGCGACGCAGTTCCAGCAACACCCTCTCCAGTGCGCCGCCGCGTACCGACCCTGCCCGGGTACGGAACGCGGCGGCTTTTTTGCGCCAGCATCCCGGTCAGGCCATGAACATCAGCTTGGCGAGGATCACGATGCAGATGCCCAGTCCCATGGCGAGGTAGTGCACTGCCTCGAAGCGGTCGATGCGGAAATCCTCGGGGCCGCCGGTGACGATCAGGAAATGCTTGAAGTGGCCGACCGTGCTGCGGGGGCGGCTGCGCATGAAGACGAAGGGCGAACTCGCGAAGATGGTGAGCAAGCCAAGCGCGAGACTCATCTTGATGGTCAGCAGCATGCCGAAGCGAGTGTCGATGAAGGCACTGAAGCCGCCGAAGTTCTCTACATAGGTGAAGTACATGTAGAAGCCGGTGATGTAGAGCGGGATCACTGCGAGCGGGTAGGTGCGACGGATCTGGCGGAAGAGATAGAACTCCACGCGCTGGAAAACGTCTTCGCCGATGATCTTGCGTACCGGCTCGAGGATCAGGACTTCCATGGCCACCGCGCCGACGAACAGGATTGCGCAGATGAGGTGGAAGAGGACGACGACTTGATGGTCCATTTTGAGCTCCAGTCGGGCTTGCCGATGCAAATAGGAATGACTCGTATTTTAGAGTATCAGAGATTGCTGTTGAATTGACCGGCGTCAAAAACGCCCACGCAGCATGAACGACAGGGTGGAAAGCCTTGCCTCTTGCGCATCGTCAAGGGGCCGTCACGCTGATGAAGGCACACTTCGCGACCGCATGTGCAGACCCGACACGCGTTGGAGCCACGCATAAGATGACCCCAAACTCCCTGCCTTTCCCCGCGGCGGTGCCGACGACCGTGCCCACGACCCTCGCCCCCCCTACGCCCGGACCCAGCCCGCGATTGCCGGGGGGAATGGGTGGGCAGCCGTATCCGGGCCCACCCTTTGGCGAGCGCCGTTACAACGCGTGGAACGACTACGTCAAACGCCGCTACGGAGGTCGGGTGCAGAAAGTTTCCGTGGCGGCGGGCTTCACCTGCCCGAACCGTGACGGTTCGCTCGGGCGCGGCGGCTGCACCTTCTGCAACAACGCCGGTTTTACGCCTGGGTACCTCGACCGGCGTGACGGCATCGCGGAGCAGATTGACACCGGGCTGCGTTTCCTCGACCGGCGTTATCCGGGAACCGGGCGCTTCATTGCGTATTTTCAGAGCTATACCAATACCTACGGTGATTTCGCGCGTCTGCGCGAGAGCTATGAGGCTGCGCTGGCACATCCACGCATCGACGGGCTGGCCATCGGCACCCGTCCTGACTGCCTGCCGGACGAAGTGCTGGCCTACCTGGCCGAGCTCTCGCACGAGCACATCATCGAGCTCGAGATTGGCATTGAGTCCTGCGACGATGCGGTTCTACGCCGGGTCAATCGAGGGCACGACTTCGCTTGCAGCGTGGACGCGCTGGAGCGTGCGGCGGTGCACGGGTTGGAGGTGACGGCACACCTCATCCTCGGCCTGCCCGGGGAGACACGGGCAGGCATGCTCGAGGCAGCTACCCGTCTCTCCGCGCTGCCCGTCAAGGCGCTCAAGCTGCACCAGCTCCAACTCGTACGCGGCACCGAGATGGCACGCGACTGGCAGCGTGACCCGGGCTCCGTGCCCCTGTTCGACGAAGAAGCCTACATCGTGCTCCTTGCCGACTTCGTCGAGCGCCTGTCTCCCCGCATGCTGCTCCAGCGGCTGGGCAGCGAGGTCCCGCCGGCGCTCAAGCTGGCGCCGCACTGGAACATGCGCCTGTCCGAACTGGCGCCGCGCCTGAGTGCCGAACTGGCGCGCCGTGGCAGCTGGCAGGGCAGACATTGGCAGGACTGTGGCGCCTAGCGACCGAGAGCCAGGGGCGCAGTTGCAGTCCTCGCAGGGCGAGGCGGCGGAAGAGTGCTACATGTGTGGTGCGTGTGCAGGGAACGCATGAAGGGTGCGCAGGACCTTGCGGTGCTCACTTGCGGAAGTCGCGGTGGCAGGCCTTGCAGCTGTCCTGTGCGGCGGCGAAGGCGCTGCGGACCTGAGCTTCTTCACGCGATGCGGCTGCGGCAACGAGGGCGTCGATCGTAGCGATGAACTTGCTGCGCAGGCGCGCGAAATCCTCGGGGCGATCCCATACCGCCGCGAGGGCTTTGGTCGGGGGGTAATTCGTGTCGGGACCGAAGTGCGGCCAGGGCGCCTCCTTGAGTGCAGCGACCTCGCCAGCATGGCGGGTGAAGCGCTCGGGGTCGTAGCGCCCCTCCTTGAGCATGGTTCCCATCGGTTCGAAGCTGCGGAGCATGCCCTTGAAGGCTTCCTGTCGCTTGCTCACCGGCTGCTCGGGGTGGGTGTCGGCGACTTCGGTGGAGCACGCGCCGAGTGCGAGCATACTCAGGGTGAGTGCGGCGAGGCGAGCGGAGCGGGGGACACGGGTGGTGAGGGTCATGAAAGTCGGATCAGGTTGGGCAGTGGAGCAGAATGGCGCGCAGACAGGTTCCGCTTGCGCATGCCTGCAGAGCCCGGGGGCTGTCCAGAAGTTCCCCGGGCGCTGACGCTGTCGGGACGTTTGCGCTGTTCAAGGTGCTTGCGTCGCGCTAGGGTTGCGCCATGGATACCCCCAACCTCCGTCCCGCACATGGCTTTGCGCCCACCACCGGCCTGCCCGGCCTCGATGCCGTGCTCAGCGGGGTCGCCCCCGGTGACAACATCGTGTGGCAGATCCAGTCGCTCGAGGACTATCGAGCCCTGGTGCTTCCCTACGCTGCCGCGGCCAGGCGGCAGCAGCGCCGGCTGATCTATTTCCGCTTCGCGTCCCATGCCGCGTTGCTCGGGCCGGGGGATGGGGCGGAAGTGCAGCACCCGCGGGCGCAGGATGGTTTCGACGCCTTCGTCGATCAGGTGCATTCCGTGATCGAGGCAGCGGGGCCCGAAACCTTGTACATCTTCGATTGCCTGTCCGAATTGGCGGATACCTGGCAGTCGGATCGCATGCTTGGAAATTTCTTCCGCCTGACCTGTCCGCGCCTGTTCGACCTGGACACGGTGACCTATTTCGGCGTGCTCCGTCATCGTCATGCCCGCGCGGGCATGGATCTCATCGCCGACACTACACAGTACCTGCTTGATGTGTTCCGCTGCCGCGGACGGCTGTATATCAAGCCGATCAAGGTCCAGCACCGTTCGGCGGCGGTCATGAACCTCATTCATGCGTGGGAGGAGGGGGAGCGTCCGGGGATGGATCGCTTCCGGCCGGTGGCCGACAGCGGGACGGTGGCGGAGATCCTGGCCGGCTCCGGGTGGCCCGGACTGGAGGATGAGCGGATCCTCAGTCACTGGCAGCGCCTGTTCGACGAGGCGCGGGATCACCTTGCCCAACGTGGAGCGCAGTCAGCGGACCCGAGGGCCGAGCAGGCGTGCTTTGCCCGTCTCGCGGCCTTGTTGTTCCCCGAGGAGCCGGGCCTGCAGCGTCTGATCGCGCGCTACCTGGACCTTGGCGACCTGCTCGAGGTACGCAGCCGCATGATCGGCATCGGCACGATTGGCGGGAAGGCTGCGGGCATGCTGATCGCGCGCGCGATCCTGCGTCGTGATGCGCCCGCGGTGGATTGCCGGCTGGAGGCGCACGACTCCTTCTACGTCGGTACCGAGGTGTTCGACACCTTCTTCGTCCTCAATGGCCTGTGGTGGGTGCGCCGCCGCCAGCGTGAACCCGATGGCTTTCTCCGCGGGCTGGAAGGTGACGAGGGCGCCCATGCGCGCATCCTGCGTGGCAGTTTCCCTGCGGCGACGGTGCGCCAGTTCGAGGCCATGCTGGACTATTTTGGCGAGTGGCCCTTTATCGTGCGTTCAAGCTCCAGGCTTGAGGACCGCTATGGCAACGCCTTCGCTGGTCAGTACGAGAGCGTTTTCTGCGTAAACCAGGGTCCGCGAGAGAAGCGCCTGTCCGACCTGCTCGATGCGGTGCGGCGCGTGTATGCGAGCACGCTGTCCGAGGAGGCGCTGCGTTATCGCCAGCGCCGCGGCTTGCTCGACGAGCATGAGCAGATGGCGCTGCTGATCATGCGCGTGTCCGGCACCGCGGGTGGGCGCTATTTCCATCCCCATGCCGCGGGGGTCGGGCTGTCGGTGAATCCATACCCGTGGAACCCGCGTATCGACATGAAGGCCGGCGTGGTTCGCCTGGTCGCCGGCCTCGGTACGCGCGCGGTGGATCGTGCGGATGACGACTACACGCGATTGATCGCGCTCGGAGCCCCCGAACTGCGGCCCGAGACGAGCTTCGGTGCCATTGCGCGTCACGCGCAGCGGCGCATGGACTCGCTGGACCTGCGTGAGAACAGGGTCGTCACCGGTCCCTTTGCTGAGCTTGTTCGAGGACAAGAGGATTTCCCGCACGCTCTGTTCACCACCCGCGAGCAGGAGGATCGCCCGCCTTTCCTGACTTTCGACGGCCTGATCGCGCAGACTGACTTCGTTGCCGACCTGCATGGCGTGCTCGCTGCCTTGCACGCAGCCTATGCGCACCCGGTCGAGATCGAGTTTGCCCTCAACTTCAACCCGCAGGGTGACTACCGCATCAACCTGCTGCAATGCCGGCCGATGCAGGTGCGTAGCGTGGAGGGCGTGAGTGCGGAGGCGCCGCCGGTGGAACTGCCGCGGGTGGTCGAAGCCCGTGGTGCCGTGATCGGTCCGAGTCGAGTGATCCGGCCGGACCGGCTGGTGTATGTACGGCCGGGCGCGTATGCGGCGCTGACTTCCGCACAACGCATCGAGATTGCGCGCCTGATCGGGCGGATCAATGGCCTTGCAGATGCGGCCTGCCTGCTGGTGCTGGGGCCTGGACGCTGGGGGTCCAGCGATCCCTTCCTCGGCATCCCGGTGCGCTTCTCGGAGATCAACCACGTTGCGGCTTTGTGCGAGATCGTCGCCATGCACGAGAACCTGGTGCCGGATGTGTCGTTGGGCACGCACTTTCTCAACGAACTGATCGAGGCCGATCTGCTCTACTTCGCCTTGTTCCCGAAGATGGCGGGCAACGGACTGGATGAGGACTGGATCCTTCGGCAGCCGAACCGGCTTGGTGTCCTGTTGCCCGGCGACGGGCAGTGGGAGGTGGTCGTGCACGTCATCGATCCGCAGGCGGAGGACGGGCTGACCCTCCATGCCGATGCACCCGGGCAGCGTCTCAGTCTGTGCTTGCAGGCCCCGCGGACTTGATTCACTTCAAACCGGATTGTGTTGCAGACGGGTAGCATTCCCGGCATTCATCGGCCTTCGTGGAGCCTCTCATGCGCAAATCCCTCGTCCTCGCGTCGCTCATCGCCAGTTGCGCGGTGGTTTTTCCCCTGCCTGCGGCCGCGGACGCGGCACCCCGGCTCGCATCCGGCGCGGATGCGCTGCCTCGTGCGACCGATGAGTCCTTGCGCGCCGCGATGGAGGATCTGCGTGCTCTCGTTGCGGCAAGGCTGGCCGATGGTGGTGCGGAGAAGCTGAACGAGGACGAGCATGTGACGTTGGCCGCGGGGATCGACCACCAGGTGGCCGCGATTGCTGCCGGGCGGGATTTTCACAGTCCGGCCGGACGACACTTGCAGTGGATGCTGGGCGACATCACCGATGGCGCTGGCCTGATGCGCAGCGCACCCCGCGCAGCGGGCAAACGGCTGGGCCTGCTGCGCGTGGTGGAAACGCTGAACTATTACGGTCGTGAATACGACCATCCGGGCTGGGCGCCGCTGCAGCCTTGATCCAGGCGCTGCGTGCCCAGCACCCGGTCCGTTTGTCGCCTATGGTCGCGGCAGGGGGAGGGCGCTGGCCTTGCCTGCCGGGTTGCGCTCGCGGCGCTGGATCATGTCGGTGATGAAACCGTCCCGGCTCTGCTGCAGGCGCGCGGCGTAGCGGGTGCGCAGTTCGCCGAGCGTGGCCACCTGGCGTCCCCGGATCGGATGGGCCGGGAATACCAGGGTCTGCTCGGGCAGGGTGAAGAGGCGGCGGGTCAGCGTGTCGAACATCATCCCCGGATCGGCCTCGCCGTCGCCCGCGCCGCAACTGCCGACGTCGAACGCGTCCCCGCAGAACAGCCGGTCACGCCACAGGTAGCTCAGGCACCCGGGTGTGTGTCCCGGTGTGCTCAGGACACGGATGACTTCGTTGCCGAACACGAGGCGGCTGCCGTGCGCGGCGCGATGGACGGCCTGTCCGCACCCGATTGGCATCGAAGCCGCTTCGCCGACCACCAGCTGTGCGCTGGTGCGATCGCACAAAGGGCTGCAGTCGGCAACGTCGACCTGATGCACATGCGTTCGCAGCACATGACAGAGCCGCAGGCTGCGTTCGGTCAACAGCGCGAGGATCAACTCGGTATGGCGCGGCGGTGGATCGATGATGACGGCCTCCTGCTCGTCGAGGTCGGCGAGCAGGTATCCGATCAGGCTCGAATCCGGGCTGTGGAGGGGGTGGAAGTACATGGGCGGATCGCTTGGGCCGGCGCTTGCCGGCCGGAATCGGTCAGGCGCTCTTGCGCAGGCTCATGACCCATTCGGTCATCTTGCGGTTGGCTTCCGGCATCGGCGCTTCGAGGAAACTGATCACGTAGCGGTCGGGCAACTCGGCAAAGCCGATCGAGCGCGGGCGCACGGCCATCATCACCGGGTCGGGAAGTTTGACCCCGAAGCAGAAGATCAGGTTTTTCGCTGCGAGGATGTCGGGGCGGATTTCGCCGCCGATCAGCTTCGTGTGGCTCAGGTGGTCGAATACGGCGATCAGGCGCACGGTCGGATCGGCCTCGGCCTTGGCCTCGATCGCTTTCAGAAGCTCATCGAGATGGGCGTGCTCGGTCTCGTTCTTGCCCAACTCCAGCACGTGGATCGGGTACTTATCGGCGAGAAGCTTGTTCTGCATGAGTTGCTCCGTGGTGTAGGGGGGGTGCGCGCAATGCGCTCGTGTCGACTTCCTGCATACAGGAATCGTGCCAGGCCCAAAGGCAAATGCATTCTGCGCGAATGCTGCTGCGGCGTGCATTTGATTCGAGTCGGGTGCGATTTCGAAGTTGCCATCGCTGTCAGAGTGGCAGTTAATTCTGCGCAACTGGCAGTGATGGCGTTCGCTGCTTTCAGTGGGTGTGAGTGTGCTCGTGGGCGTGATCGTGCGCCAACGGCGGCTTGACCATGCCGGAAAGATAGTCGCGCACTGCCTGCATGGGGTCGGATTCGCCGCAGACCACTACCTCGATGCCGCGTGTTGCGAGGCGTCGAACGAATCCACCACCGGCGCCGCCGGTGATGACGACATCCATCTCGAAAAGGGGGTGGTCAAGCCCGCGGAACTCGTGGAAGGACATCTCACGCGGTAGGTCGAGCCGTTCCAGTTCGCGTGGTACAGCCGGATCGGACAGGTCGTAGACCAGGAAACGGCGCGCCTTACCCGCGTGGGAAGTGACAGTGCGGAAGTTCTGGCTGGTGATTGCGATCTTCATGGTGGTGTGAGTGTTTCCAGGGGGTGTCGGGAACTGCCATCGGAATCAAGTTCCATGCCAGAAGGCAGATCGAATGGGTGATCCGTCCTGAGCGCCGACCCCCTACCTGAATACATCACAACTTGTGGCATCCAAATTGCTTGGATTCGCGGAGAGCGGACGGGCTGGAGGACTCCACTGAGAAACTGTTTCGATATCTCATGGTGCTCTGACCTGGAAGGTCTCGGGGGTGCTCAGGGCGCTTACGGCGTGGTCAGGATGCCGCTGATCTGGATGTACTGGACCGAGGTGCGCCGCACCGATGTGCTCGAGGAGCG